>JBAQLU010000028.1:0-10564 GCA_049302065.1 Thermodesulfovibrionales bacterium | reverse complement strand
CATAACAGGTGGTAATATTGGACTGGGAATGATAACAGGAGCGGTAGGAGGTGCATTCCTTGGAGCAGCATCAGGTTATGGAATTGTGGCGGAGATAGGAGCTGGGGCAGCATCGGGAGGTATCATGGCAGGATTTACCGGAGGCAATGTTGGACAGGGCATGCTATATGGGGCAGCAGGTGCGGCGGCTGGTTATGGCCTTGGATTGGCGGCAAAGGATATTGGTAATGCAAATTTTCAATTCGCAGCACGTGTTGCAGGCGGTGGCTTGATAAGCGGCGGCATTGCAGAGTTATCAGGCGGGAAGTTCTCGCAAGGATTTGCCTCAGGAGCAGTTGGTGCGGCAATGGGGTATGGAATTGGGAAGTGGGTGGATAATAACAAACAGACACAGGCTCAAACTGATTTAACTGTAAATCATAGTGATGCACCAACATCTGCGGAAGAACAGAAGAATAATATTATGCTGGTTGCAGAGCTTAGTACTCCAACTCCAGAAGCAAAAGGCTACACTCCGCAACCTGGATGGGTAGAGTTATTGAAAGAGATAGCAGAAAGTCCAGTCGGAAGAAGAATATGGCATAAGTTGACAAATAGTCCGCCTGGTACTTCTCCTAGGATCGAAGATTTAATCAAGGGACCTATTAAACAAATGTGGGATTCGATACCACCCCCTGAGATAGATAGAGGATATAGAAATCCTGTATGTGTAAGGGGGTGTCATCCCAATCAGTAGTTGCATGATTTTTCAATACGGTAAAATTTTTTAATTTAAAACCAAATTGCAAAGGGATCATTATAAACAGCAAACTGGGGTGATAAATGTAAAAATAGATGAAATGCAGCCTATTAAGCAAAATCGAAGTAGTCATAACGATCACTTTCGCGATTCAAAGGTAAGAGATAATAAAATTAGGCGAACATGAACTAAAATAAATATTTTACCCGTTCCAAAGTATATAACTGAAATTGTGAATGAATTTGAAAAAAAGAGAGGGCATGTGAGGGATTTAGTTATTGCCTATGTTATCCTTATTTTCGTCGGATTGGTGACATATAAAGCATTAGATATGTTATTCTCGGTCCATTCCTATTTTGTTGGTCATATTGCTGGTTTTGTTGGAACTGGAGTGGCTATCTATCTCTTAAAAGAGAAATATCCTTTAGACTTACTTACAAAAATAAAATCAAGACATATTTTCACTTATATTTTGCCTGCTGTATTTATTGATTTATTATGTGCGAGTTTCCCTTATTTTATTTGGTTAGGTCATTTAGAAACTATTCCAAAAGAATATAATTTATTTGTTAGTTTTAGCTTGATTGAAAATTTTTTCTTTCTGTCTTACTTGTGTTTATTAGGACCAATTATTGAAGAGATATTTTATAGAGGGTTTTTATATAGAATTATAAGAGACAAATATGCCGTTTTCTGGGGTCTTATTGTTTCAACAGGGTTATTTTATTTAGCGCATGGCATTGATAATTGGACAATAATAATTTCAAGTTTAATTTTTACTTATGTATATGAGAAAAGCGGAAATATTTGGAATAATATCATTGTTCATTCTCTAACAAATATTTTATGGTTCATTTTTTTATATTGGGGTATTAAATATCATTTAGGTTAAAGGATTAATACAGAGAGAGGGATGGACTTATGGGACAAGGGGACATCCTATAGTGCCTCCTGTCAAGATAAAAAATCACTTTGAAAAATTGTTTAAGAAACAATGAGATTGTTTTTAAAAAGAGAAAAATGGTGAAGAAAAGGGGACAGGCTACTTTTTGAAAATACTGACTGAACAATGACGAGGAGGAATAAGGAATAATGAAATACAAATTAAGCAGTCTGAGCATGATCGTTATGGTAGCCATCCTGGCATGTACGAGTGGATGTGCAACTCTCACTAAGGGAACCTCACAGTCTCTTACTATAACCACTGACCCATCGGGAGCGGTATGCACCCTCACCCGTGACGGAGAGACTATCGGAGTTGTAAATCCCACTCCCGGCACTCTCACTATCAAAAAGGACAAAGACGACATATCCGTTGTTTGCAAGAAACAGGGGTTTCAGGACAGCGCGGACACCATGTCTGCCAGTTTTCAGGGGATGACTCTTGGAAATGCAATTTTCGGAGGACTTGTGGGTATTACGATAGACAGCATGAGCGGTGCCGCATGTCAGTACGAGACCATGCTTTCTATTATGATAGTTCCGCTTGAGTTTAAAACCCCGGCTGACAAAGATGCTTTCTTTAATCGGATGAAAGAGGAGTGCCTTGCCAAGATAGAAAAGGAAAGCAATGAGATCGCAGGCAGGTACAGCGAGAAGGAACCGGACAACGCTACTAAGATCAACTGCGAGAAACAGAATAAGGCCCTTGAGGCCCAGAAAGAAAGGCGTCTGGCTGATATCGAACGGAAACGCTCTGTTTCGTATATTGCAAACAATTGATAAACGCGAGGAGCCTAACAAAAAGGGGACAGACTACTTTCGCTTGAAAAATAGTGACACATTCCAAATATTAGGGGACTAAAAGTGTTAGGTGGTAAAGTTGCATTCGGGCGATATATTAAATGAATAATATTTGAATACAGCAGGAGGGCGGAGATTAAGATGAAAAGCAAAACGACACAAAAGAGATTAATATTTTTTATAGTGAATGCATTTATCCTTTTGTCATTTATCGCGTCTTTTGCCGATACGACGACCTACGAATATGATATTATAAATCGCGTTATCAGAGTAGAATCCGGAACGCCCGACTATGTGCCTAGGCCATCGAACCTTACAGCCACTGCTGTATCATCCAGCCAGATAAACCTTTCATGGTCAGATAATTCAACTAATGAGACAGGCTTCAAGATAGAGCGCAAGACAGGCTCTGGCGGCACTTATAGTCAGATAGCGATAGTGAGTGCAAATGTTACCACTTATTCCAATACAGGACTACTATCAAGTACAACCTATTATTACAGAGTAAGGGCTTACAACGCAGCAGGCGATTCCGGTTACACTAATGAGGCATATGCTACGACGACATACTCTTATACACCTAATGCGCCATCGAACCCTATAGCTACTGCCATATCATCGAGCCAGATAAACCTTTCATGGCAAGATAATTCAAATAATGAGACAGGCTTCAAGATAGAGCGCAAGACAGGCTCTGGCGGCACTTATACTCAAATAGCAATAGTGAGTGCAAATGTTACCACTTATTCCGATACAGGACTGTCATCAGGTACAACCTATTATTACAGAGTAAGGGCTTACAACGTAGTAGGCAACTCCAATTACAGTGATGAGGCATATGCTACGACGAGCGGATGTGCGAATTTGCCCGTGAGGATTGCACGAGCGACACCTGTATATTACTCTACGCTTCAGGCCGCATACAATGCGGCAGAAAATGGTGATATTATCCAGAGCAGGGACATAACGTTTACGGAAAATATATCTGTCAACAGGAACATCTCAGTGACTTTGCAGGGCGGTTACGACTGCAACTATACGACAAACAGCGGGAATATATCGCTTCTCAAAGGAATGATACAGACCTTTGTGGGCGGCGGCACGCTGACGATCACCAATTTTAATCTAATCCAATAATAGAGAAGAAAAAGAGGATTAATAAAAAATGCTAAAACATACAATGAAGGAGGATAAAATGAAGAAATGGACTTTGATTTTAGTGACGGGGCTTTTATTAATTGGAGTCAACCTATATGCGGCAGATGGAGACCTGATTGTAAACGGCAAGGTCGGAATCGGGACGACGAGTCCTCAAGCTAAATTGCAAGTAGAAGGCAGCGGCTTTTTTAGGGGCGATACCGGCGCGCTTCCATCATCTGCGGGTAAAGGAGTTAGGGTTATGTTCGCTACTAACTATGATGCAGGATCAATTGCTGTATACGATTATATCAATGACATTGGGAAAAATTTATTTATACCTTATAGCAATGTCGCCATTGGGACAGAAGATCCCGGCAGTTATAAATTGTATGTTTCAGGTTCAGCATATGCATCGTCGGGATGGTATTCCTCGGATATGAAATTCAAGCAAGATATAACTCCGATTGAATCCGCCTTAAGCAAGGTGTTGCAAATTAATGGAGTTTCATTCACCTGGAAGACAAAAGATTACGCAAAAAAAGAGTTCCCGGAGGGGAGACATCATGGAGTGATCGCTCAGGACATCGAAAAAGTCCTTCCAGAGGTCGTTAAGACCGTTAGATTGAAGTATAAAGAAAAAGAGGAAGATGTAGCAGTAGTTGTAGAGGAGAAAGCAGTTGCCTATAACGAAATCATTCCAATTTTGATAGAAGCAATCAAGGAACAGCAGAAGGAGATAGACGAGCTTAAGGCAGGGATGGCGCTTTTGCGAAAGAGCAACTAATGAGGCTATCCAGGAAGAATGAGGGATGTTTATAAAAAAGATACTGAAGCCATCGGCTACAAAATTACACTTGTTACCGAGGAAGTACAACAGAAAAGATTTATTATTGCAAATTAGGTCTGAATTCCCTTAAAATATTCTTAAAACAACAGGAGGTAATTATTATGTGCAAAAAATGCAATTGCGGAAAAGGCAGCAAGAAGAAATAAATAAAGAATAAGTTCCTCTACCGGAACAAAGCATGCAAGCTAAAGCCCCGGGTTTCCCGGGGCTTTTTTATACTTTCTTCGCCTGGAATTCGACTATCTTTGTTTCTTCTTTTGCCATGGAAGACCTTCCGTCAAAAAGTCCGCCCTCCACTACCGTCAACTTGCTTGTTGAGACATCCCCATATACCTGCCCCTTTGCTTTTATATCTATGATCTCTTTTGCCTTCAGGTTTCCTTCGATCCTGCCCCCCACTACAATGCCCCTTGCTGTTACATCACCTTTCAGTAAGGCCTTTTCCCCGAGGATCACCCAATCAGCATTTACGCTTCCTTCCAAGCTGCCATCTATCCTGAGAGTTCCTTTTGTATCAATATCACCTTTGAAATTCGAGTTCGCCCCTATAAACGATTCAAGTTTCTCTGTATTTTTATTGAACATAATTACCCTCCTTTCAGGTAATTGACAGGATTGATGGGCTTGCCATCTTTCCATATTTCATAGTGGACATGAGGGCCGGTAGAATAACCTGTGGACCCGACATATCCGATGATATCCCCTCTTTTGACCTTTTTCGCAACTTTGACAGGGATCGACCTGTTATGGGCGTAGAATGTTGAAAAACCATGCCCGTGTTCAAGCACAACAAGGTTTCCGCTGCCCCCGCTCCACCCCGAAAAACTGACAATACCATCTGCCGTTGCTTTGACAGGATTACCAGGGCTTGAAGATATATCTATACCGAAATGGAAATTTTCTTCGCCACTCCTCGGGTGTTCCCTTTGGCCATAATGTGAAGAAATCCTGCCAACTACAGGTGAACCCTTCGGTGTATCAACATAAATATCCCTCTCTATCCGCAAATAATCCTTTATTTCTCCAACACTTTCAACTGTTGATTTAATCTGTTGCTTTAAGTTTTCCATGTCAATGGAACCACTGTCCGAGGTATCAAGGTTTTCAAGGACTTTTTCCCTGGATTTCAGTGAGAAAAGTCTTTTGAATTCGTTTTCAGCCTTTTTGAGGGCTGTCATGGTTTTGTTCAACTCCAAAAACTGCTGGGAATAATAATTCAGCTTGTCTTTCATTCTGTAATATTCAAAGGTATCTACTGCGATTGAGAGAATATATACAATACCAAAACAGCAAAGCACTATAGTAGTAAACATCCCGATAAAAGGAACTTTGAAGTTAACAGGCCTGGTTTTACTGTGAGGAATCAACATTATTGTAACAGGGGTAAAGGCCTTCTTAAGGAATCCTTTGATCTTATGAATATCTAACACCCTTCCCTCCTTTCTCGATATTTCCGATTAAAAATGGGGGATATCCGGATTTCTTCAGCAAAACTACAGCATCTTTTGCTGCACCTTTGGAAATCACCATAACATACCCTATCCCCATATTAAACGTCTTTTTCATATCTTCTTCAGGGACATTTCCCATCTGTTTTATGAGAGAGAAAATTTTCGGTACAGGCCATGAGCCAGATCGAAGATGAGCAGAAAGCCCTTTGGGCACAATTCTTGGAAGATTTCCGGAAATACCACCGCCTGTTATATGGGCCATTCCCTTTATCTTCAGCTTATCCTTTATTTCCATAAATGCCTTAACATATATCCTTGTCGGCCTGAGAAGCTCTTTTCCAAGAGTACTCTTAAGTTCAGGGATATATGCATGCACATCTGTTTTTTTCAGATCGAAAAAAAGTCTTCTCACCAATGAGTATCCATTACTGTGCAGACCATTTGAGGCAATGCCTATAATCGCATCTCCCTCTTTAATGGAAGAACCGTCAATTATTTTGTTTCTATCAACTATGCCGACTGCGAACCCTGAAAGGTCATATTCATCATCTGTATAAAATCCCGGCATCTCGGCTGTCTCACCCCCGATTAGTGAACAGCCTGCTTCTTTACAACCTTTTACGATACCTTTAATGACATCTGAAGCCTTTTCAGACCTGAGTTTGCCTGTAGCAAAATAATCGAGGAAGAATAAAGGTTCTGCGCCACTGGTTAGGATATCATTGACGCACATTGCAACAAGGTCTATCCCGACAGTATCATGCCTGTCCATCATGAAGGCTATTTTCAGCTTGGTCCCGACACCGTCTGTTCCGCTCACAAGAACCGGATTCCTGTATTTTTTTGTATTGATATTGAAAAGCGCACTGAAAGAACCGATATTTGTGAGAACCTCGGACCTGAACGTCTTCCTGACCATCGGAGAGATAAGTTTTACAAACCTCTCCCCTTCATCAATATCAACACCGGCCTTCTTATAGGTAAGTGTTTTCATCATTTTTTATTTAATAAGGAAGGTTATTAAAACTTTTATATTTTGCATATATAGACGACAAATCGCAAGCTTTTTCGTATCAAAGTTTAAGTAGATATATTTATAGATACATTAAGTTATTTAAATGCAGTTAACACAGGCCTTATATTCTGATACAATACTTTTATGCCGATCATTCTTGTCACAAACGACGACGGAGTTCATTCCCATGGTCTTATCTCTCTTTTCAGGAGCATGCAGAAACTCGGTGACGCATATATAATCGCACCTGACAGAGAGAGAAGTGCGGTGAGCCATTCCCTGACAATGCACAGGCCGCTTAAGGTAGAAGAATTGAGAAAGCATGTATACAGCATTAACGGTACACCTACCGACTGCGTAGCCATAGGAGTAAACAAAATCCTTCCGGAGAAACCGGTATTTATTGTATCGGGTATCAATAAAGGAGCAAACCTGGGAGATGATATTACTTACTCAGGCACTGTCTCTGCAGCAATAGAGGCTACAATAATGGGGATACCTGCATTTGCTGTCTCGCTTGTCAGCCGCGAAAAAACCTTTTCAGCTTCGGACTTTACTGCTGCTTCCAAAATCTCTCTAAAAATAGGTGACTATATACTCGAACACTCCTTACCATATGATACCCTTCTGAATGTTAATGTTCCGAATGTAAACGCTAAGGGCATTAAGGGGATGAAATTAACAAGACAGGGAAAACGAATTTATGATGATTCGATACAGGAGACCTTTGACCCTCACGGTGAAAAACATTACTGGATCGGCGGAGGGATACCTTACTGGGAACATGGCGAGGATACAGATATTCAGGCTGTTCAGGACAATTATGTCTCTGTCACTCCCATTCATCTTGACCTTACCAATTATGACGCATTGATATTTCTGAAGAAAAGATTATCATTCCATATTTAGCATAAAGGAGAACAAAAAGTTTTTCATTCTAAACAGAATGCTTCAATAAAGGTCATTCCAGCTTGTCTGGAATCTTTTTTCGATGATAATAAGATAAAAGATAACAAGAAGGATTCCGAACAAGTCGGAATGACAAAAAGAATAAGGTATTTTTATTAAAATGAAAAAATATGATGTCATAATAGTCGGCGCCGGTCCCGCAGGCATATTCTCAGCCCTGGAATTGCTTCGGTTAAAAGAAGATGCAAAAATCCTGATAATCGAAAAGGGCAAGGACATTGATAAAAGAATCTGCCCTATGAAGATAAGGGAGATTTCCTGTGCCGCCTGTCCTGAATGCTCATTGCTCAGCGGTTGGGGCGGAGCTGGCGCTTACAGTGACGGGAAATTAACCCTTTCTCATGAAATTGGAGGATTCCTTTCCAGATACAAAGATATAAATATTCTGCAGTCCCTCATAACCTCTGCGGATGAAATCTGGATGAGTTATGGCGCTCCAAATATAGTCTATGGTGATGATCAGGATAAAATAGACAAAATAGGAATGCTTGCAACAGAAAACAATCTTACCTTAATACCATCAAAAATACGTCATATAGGCACTGAGAGGTGCAAGATCGTTTTGAAAAATATCAGGGAATCACTGAATAAAAAGGTCGAAATGCTTTTCAACTCTGAAGTAGAAAGGGTGCTCACACAAAAAAGAAAAGCGGTCGGCGTCAGGCTTAAGAACGGCACAAAATTATATTCTGATTTTGTAATCCTTGCTCCCGGACGTGAGGGATCAAGATGGCTTGAAAAGGATTTAAAAAGACTGCGTCTCACGCTACTGAAAAATCCAGTTGATATCGGCGTGAGGGTTGAATTGCCGTCTGCAGTATTTGATCCTCTCACCAAAATAACCTATGAACCCAAGCTTATCTTCCATTCAAAAATGTTCAATGACAGAGTAAGGACCTTCTGTGTAAATCCCTATGGTGAAGTTGTAAAGGAATACCTGAAGGGTATCTGGACCGTGAACGGGCACAGCTACGCAAACAGCAAAACCGACAATACAAACTTTGCACTTCTGGTCAGCACTTTCTTCACAGAGCCGTTCGATGAGCCGATACTTTACGGCAGCTATATCGCAGGATTGGCAAACCTTATCGGAAAGGGAGTGATCGTTCAGCGTCTTGGAGATTTGCGCAGAGGCAGGAGATCAACTCATGAAAGAATAGCAAACGGGAATGTTAAACCAACCCTTAAGGATGCAACACCCGGCGATTTGAGTTTCGTCCTGCCATTCCGCCATCTCACCGATATTCTTGAGATGCTTGAGGCGCTTGATAAGATCGCGCCTGGTGTGAATTCAGAACATACCTTATTATACGGGGCAGAGGTAAAATTCTATTCAATGCTCCCTAAACTGACAGAATCCCTTGAAACCGAAATAACGAATCTTTTCGCGATTGGTGACGGAGCAGGCGTAAGCAGGGGGCTTATACAGGCTTCTGTCTCAGGTATAATATCTGCGAGGGAAATAGGAGAGAGATTCAGCTGATGGATTTTGAAGAATTAAGAGAGTTTATGGTAAGGACACAACTCATCCCGAGGGGTATCAGGGACGAGCGGGTGCTTTCTGCGATGAAAAAAGTCCCGAGGCATTTGTTCGTTGATGAGTCCATGCAGCACAGGGCGTATGATGATATGGCCCTTTCGATCAGTGAAGGTCAGACAATCTCACAACCCTATATGGTAGCTGTCATGACAGAGTTGCTTGAACTTAAAGGAAACGAAAAAGTATTGGAAATCGGGACAGGCTCGGGTTATCAGGGAGCTATACTCGCTGAACTCTCTAAAGAAGTCTACACTGTTGAGCGGATCGCTTCACTTGCTCAGCGCTCAGAGGTTAAATTCGCTTCTCTCGGTTACATGAACATTCATGTTAAGGTCGGTGACGGAACATTAGGATGGCAGGAGCAGTCACCTTTTGACAGAATAATAATAACTGCAGGCGCTCCGAAAATCCCTGATCCTCTCACAGAACAACTCTCGGAAGGGGGGATTCTGATTGCCCCTGTCGGAGACCGTTTCTCTCAGATACTCTTAAAGATCAAAAAAACCAGTGGCAAGCTCTCAGAAGAGCATCATACCCCCTGCGTATTTGTACCTCTGATCGGAACACACGGATGGAAGGGAGAAGATCCCGCATCATCCAAATAATTCCTGAGCTAAACCCCCGGCTTGGAGGCTGTGTCGCAATTATGTGTGTGAGTTGCCTGTTCATGCAAGACGCACAAAAAATATGTCATTCCCTGGCTTGACCAGGGAATCCAGGTTTTTTGGGGTAACTCCCTGAACAATTCGTGCTGAAAGCTGCCATTTACCAACATGTATTTCATAATCAAAGCTCTCTATATCGTTATTAAGCCCGCATGGCTTTGAACTTTAAAACAAAACTCCAATACCCCACCAAGTAAAGTTATCATCCGTGCAATGTTAAAACAGGTCGCTCCAATTGATATTTCTGCTTTCGCCCCATCTCTGCCACGAAGTAAAAAGTTTCTTATACCAAGGTTATGTTTTATGTGCCCAAAAGGGTGTTCTGCTCTTGTCTTTCTCCGAACATATATCTCCTGATATTCCGGTTCATTGAACTGTCTCTCTATTTTCTCTTTGAGTTCTTCCCTGATAAGGCGCTTGATTTTTCGGCCTTGTCTGGCATTCGTACAAATGCC
>JBAQLU010000027.1:0-31837 GCA_049302065.1 Thermodesulfovibrionales bacterium | reverse complement strand
TGCAAAATACGCCACCTTCCTGATAATGTTCGCCATATCCGACACCTCCTCTCTCTTATTTTTTAATGATTTCTAATTAAAGTTTATAAAATTCAGAGAAAGGTTACAACGCTTTAGTTCAGGAAGGAGCAAACGAGGTTGGAAATCTCTTGCTGCGCTGAGTACTATTTGAAGTTATAAGGTTTGTATCCCCTGTCTGATTAGCGGATGTGCAGTTTTTTACAAGTTCTTTGATTCCTTTATTATCCGTTCAATATCAGCTCTTTCCAGAACCTCTTCCTTTATAAGGGCATCGGCAAGGTTATCAAGGGTATGTCTGTTGCTTGCCAATATCTCGTTTGCCTTTGATTCTGCCTGGGTTATCAATTCGCGGATTTCCTGATCCATGAGCCATGCCATCTCTTCGCTGTAACGCTTTGGAAGCGCAAGTTCCCTGCCCAGAAACGGATGCTCTTCACCCCTCCCGAGGTTTATCGGACCAACCTTATCACTCATGCCCCACTGGGCTACCATCTTTTCAGCCAATGAGGTTGCCTCCTTCAGGTCGTTCTGTGCACCGCTGCTTGTGTCATTGAAAACTACCTTTTCCGCAACCCTGCCGGCGAGTGCGACGCTCAGCCGGTTCATAAGATATGTCTTAGGGTAATAATGCCTGTCTTCTTCAGGAAGAAGTTGTGTTATTCCCATAGCCATACCTCTCGGTATAATACTGACTTTATGGATAGGGTCTGTCCCCGGCAGGGTCCATGCTACAAGGGCGTGTCCTGCCTCATGATATGCAGTTATCCGTTTTTCAGCCTCATTGATGGTCTCTTCTCTGACTGCCCCCATGAGGATAATATCCCGTGCTTCTTCAAAGTCACTCATGTCGATCTTTTCCTTATTTTTTCTGACTGCAACGAGAGCTGCCTCATTCGCTATATTCTCAAGGTCGGCGCCTGTCATTCCTGGAGTCCCCCTTGCGATTTTTTCAAAGTCAAGCCCCTCAGACAGGATTTTATTTTTAGTGTGAACCTCAAGTATAGCCTTACGTTCCTTAAGACCCGGCCTGTCTATTACAATATGCCGGTCAAAGCGTCCTGGCCTGAGAAGTGCGGGATCAAGCACATCCGGCCTGTTTGTAGCTGCCATAACAATTACTTCCTCATGCGACTCAAATCCGTCCATTTCGCTTAAAAGCTGATTCAGCGTCTGCTCCCTTTCGTCATGACCACCTCCAAGGCCTGTACCCCGTGTGCGACCCACAGAATCGATCTCATCAATAAAAATAATACTCGGTTGTGACTCTTTTGCTTTTTTGAACATGTCCCGGACACGTGAAGCCCCGACACCTACAAACATCTCTATGAATTCGGATGCACTGATGCTGTAAAAAGGCACTCCTGCCTCACCTGCGACAGCACGGGCGAGCAGTGTTTTCCCTGTGCCGGGAGGGCCGACAAGAAGCACTCCCTTTGGAACTTTAGCGCCAAGTTTTGTGAATTTCGAGGGGTCTTTCAGAAACTCTATGGTCTCTCTGAGTTCCTGTTTTACATTATCCATTCCGGCAACGTCCTTGAATGTGATATTGGATTTTTTTGCGTCGAATAGTTTCGCCTTGCTTGACCCGAAGGCGAACAGGCCACCCGGGCCTCCCTGGACCTGCTGAGAGCGTTTCATGATCAAAATCCAGACACCGATGATCAGAATCCAGGGTAAGACACCGATTACAACCTGCCATAGGAGTCCCTTCTCGGGAGATTCAACAGTAACAGCAACATTTTTTTCCTGAAGTTTATTGAGAAGATCCTGTCCCTGAAATGTTGGCAGGAACGTTTGAAAATATTTTACAGATGCGGGTTTTTGCTCGGGAGGCAACTGAACAGATATTTCATTTGTAAACTCACCACTTACCTGAAGCTCTTTGATGATAATGGATTTTATGTTGCCGGCATTCAGTTGCTCCATAAACTGACTGTAACTGATGGGGGATTGCTGAGGGGCGCCCAGTCTGAAAAATTGACTCCAGAGATAAAAGAAAAACATCAAAAACAGAATAGCTGCAACGATCCTCCACTGAGGGTTTTTCATAATATCGGTTACCGGTTTCCTGTCATCAGCCATGCTTAAATATTATCGATTTCTTCTAAAAATGCAACCCCTTGCAAGGAGGAATCTAAAATATTAGAATATTAGGTATAATATACTCTAAAGGTGATTATTACTAATATCTGTATTATTTGACGCATACAGTAAAAAAAACATATGGAAAGGAGCAGGGCATGAGCGACGATTACAGAAAAATTACAGGGGCTTTTTTGATAGGGGGAGTTATTGGCGCTGCTGTAGCGCTACTATATGCACCGAAATCAGGCCGGGAGACGAGAAAGGATATTGCAAGGACCGCCAAGAAGGTAAAAAAGGAAACCGTTCATTTAGTTGAAGATGCGATTGACAGCATCAATGATTTTGCTGGTGATGTGAAGGATAAAGTATCGGATATCATCGATCAGGGCAAGGATCTGTCAGAGAGTGCCAAAAAAGAGATTTTGAAAAACCTCGAAGACGGTCAGAAGACAATCGAAAAACAGAAGAAAAGGATTATTGACGCACTGGGATTTTAACATCTTTACTCTTTAGCGATCATGGAAGTATAAGGTTGTCCATCTGATTCGGTTGCAAGCACAGCATGAAGCTGGTCTTTATCCATGGCATTTAACCTTTCGGGTACAGGTATAGTGCCATTCTTTACTCTGTCAGGTATTGATTCCTCTGATTTTTTCACATTACACCTTATAGAGATTGGACATTTTCAATGTACCTTTTTATGTTAAATTTTCCTTTGCAGCCATTATAGCTCATATCACTGTGCGGAAAAGTAATTCGAGGAGTTAAGAATTTCATAATCCCTGTCTCTCTTTTCCCTGTCCATCTGTCTTCCCTGTGGATTCAATTGATAATTGATACACCCTGCGGTCTCTGCCGCAGGATCCGATGTACTTAACGTTATTGGAGTGAAAAGCCTGTAGAATAACTATGGGATGGTAGATCTTGAGCAGGAGATATGGCGATGGTATCACAATATATCGGAGTGCTACTATCACGTACAGATAACGGTAAAGTACCGGAAGTCTCTGTTGAACAAGAAAGTGGAAGGAGCGATAGCAGAAGGACTCAAGGGGCTTAAAGAGAGATATGCAATAGAAATCAGTACCATTGGATTTGATCAAAACCATGTGCATATAATGTGTCGATTTTTGCCCAAGTATTCAGGGGGACAGGTAATAAAGATTATAAAGAGTATAAGTGGGAAGCGAGTATTTGAAAACGCCCCGGAGATAAAAGAAGAGCTTTGGGGAGGAGAGTTCTGGACAGATGGGTACTATATAGCAACCATCAGCGGTAAAGGGAGTAAAGAAGTAATTGAGAAATACATAAGAAGTCAGGGGAGAGAAAAAGATATTGAGCAGCTTAGGCTGTTTGAATTTTGACTTTGACGCCCTGCGGTCTCTGCCGCAGGGTTCTTCACAGCCTCCTCTGGTTTCTTTTTTAATATTATCTGAGCATCTCTATCCTTATCAAAATTGAGATTGTATTTGCCAAAAGGCATGGAAGAAATTGTCATTATGTTTGCCTGTTTGGCTATAGGAACATAGTCAGTTGCTGCAGTTTGTATCGCAGTAGCTATAACCTTCACAATCAGTCCGACTAATCCCCCGGAACTGCCTGAACCCCCTGTTGTATCTAATACAATTGTGCCATCATATTTCCATAAATCCCTACCTGTCGTTGTAGATTTCAGTAAACAATCTACAGCAACGGTCATATTACCGCCGATTACGTAATAAGAGGTATCCCACTTCAGTATTTTGATGTACATTACCGCGTCAGCCCCGAAAAATTGTTTAAACTTTTCTGGAGGTAACCCCTCTAAAATCTGGGTGTCATATAGACCTTCATTTTTCAGAATATCTGTGGTGACTTCTATGGGATAAATATAATATCCTGCAAATGAAAGAGGTTCTACTATCGTTGTCGCGTAATACTCTTTGGCATCTGCTGCTGTAGTCATATTGATTGGTGGCAAGACCAATATCGACAACGGTCTTTCCTCATACATGTTAGGAAAGGCATCTTTTTTGCTTATATATTTTGGCCCACAGGCTGATACTAAAATAAGCAGTAATGATAACAAAGAGATTAGTTTTATTTTTTTCATAATTGGTCCTTTGTCTTATTAAATTGCGATTTTAATCTTTGAATGAACACGGCAGATTCTGGATAAGTTTTCTCTTCTAAATCAAAGTATGACAGAGCTTCGTTAGATTTTCCTTCTTTCATCAAGATATAGCCATACTCGCAATAAACACCCGGAGGAACGCGAAGGCTGTTTTCCTTAGAGTCCTCCACAATCTTAAGAAGAACTTGTTTATGTTTCATCAGAGTTTCTTCGCAAGGGTTCTTTTTTAGTTTATAAAGTGACGAGGAATAATCACCCCAGCTATACATAGGCTTTTGTGTGGCACACCCAGCAAAGAAAAACACCGACAGTAGGATAAGCGAAATCGGAGAAATAATTTTCATGGTATTATTACCTCCACAGTAGCCTGATTATCCAGAAACAATATTCTATTTACTATAAGTTCGCCATCTCGGTACACTTTTATCGAATGCTGTCCCGGAGAGACTTGATAAAGTTTATTGACATCGCTGCTGCTTTTTTCTGAATCCGCCCCTGACTTTAGAACGAATTGTTTCATATCATCGAACTGAACTGATACATTCGTACGATTGCCAGTAAATTTAATGAAGCTTTTTTCACCTTTTTGAACAATGCCTTCCTGATAACCACAGGCATGTAAAAACATTATTCCCAAAAGCAATAAAATGACCTTGTTCATCATACCCTCCGTGCTTATCTTTTATCTATTTCTTGGATATAATAATCAGAAAAATTATTCACCGGCACATTACCACTTGAGACAGAACATAGGGAAATCTCATTATTCGGATTATCGCCTGATAATGTGTGAACACTTATCTTTCCAACTAATTGACCTGGAAGCTCAATAAACATATTGGTTTGCGGATTCTTGACCTTCTGCCCTTTCCTATAAACTCCGAAAACATCGTCTTTTCTAATCCCTTGTGATTTGCCGCCTGATATAACGTAACTATTATCCTCATAGGCCAATATGTAGGACCGCCATGGTTTATCCAAAAGACTTTCAATGATTTTATTCACCAACTTTGATATTGCCGCTGAAATTGCTTTATCATTCAAACTGGAGTCATAAGCAGCCCGTGCACCAACACCCATAACAGTGCCGGCTTCTGAAAATGCCTCGCCATCACCTTCTGCAGAATAAATTATTTGCCCTGTATAAACATCTACCAGTCTTATGTTTACTTTGGCATATGCCTGTTGCTTTTTCACTCGGCTAAAAATCCCAACATCGCTAACTTCTTTTCTGCCAAACTCGGAAACCGATCCAATAATTAAATAATCAGAAGAGATATTCAAACTTGACAAATCACCTATCTTAAGCTCCTTATTAATCTTTTCTATATCTGCTCTCTCAAGTAATATGAATTTTTCAGTAGCAGCAAGCTTCGCAGAAAGAATATCCATTGCCTGTTTCCCAATAACATCCTTATTTTCATCAATAAAAAAACTCTGCCCGTACTTAGTTTCATTGGAAAATCTTGCGATTGCGACTTTCCTTTTTAGAAATCTGGATGGAGCCTCATCGGATAGTACCTTGCTGACCTGTGGTTTCTTTTCAAGAACTTCTACTTCACTCTTTTGAACTGTTGCACAAGATTGTAACAACATAAAGGCTCCAATTAAAAAAACAACATGCCAATTCTTTCTCATTTTTAAAAACCTCCTTTCTATCGCTGCAATTTTATATAACTTGGTCATATACAAACTCAGTGTCGTCTATGACCCCAAATTTGGTATAAAAGGCGAAGTTATTTCGTCTATCCCCACTATAGATTACTAGTTCAACTCTACTTTTATTAGCAGTTTTTGTCAATGAGGACTACAGGAAGCAACAGAGGCTGAATAGTTTACTGACAAGCTGACACCCAGACTATCCATCCTTGCTGTGATAATCCCATAATATATGTAAATTTCTTTCAAAGCAATCTCCTTAAAAGAGGGAGCAAAAGAAGATAGATAGTCGGTTATGTAAGTCGGATTATTTTATGAGTTTTCTGGATGGCAGTACTTCTGATCCGGGTGGTTTTATTGGAGAAGATAGTGAAGTACAGGTGAAAGACTTTTTGTCGTCATTGACAATACAATGTTCAGATGAAGCAGGTGTATAGAATGTATAATGTAGAGTATTACCAAAAAAATAAAGACAACATGGTTTTATACCGCTGGCAGTTGTGCATAATTCAGCGTGGTCAAGGTTAACAACATAGGGGCTATTAGATCCCCAGCTTACAGTCCAGGGAGGCGGATTACCTCCCTCTGTTAGTGTAATAGTCGGTGGGCATTGCAAAATAACTGCATTTGCAGGCAGAGAAAATCCTAAGATTATTGTCAATAAACCGGCACGGCATATAAAAGCAAACTTCATTATTAATCACCTGACCTTAACCCAATTCTATGGAATCTACGCTATGATGTCAAGAAATTTTCTAAAACCTCAAGCAGGAAATTCAGGAAATGGTGGCAACCAAAGTTAATCTAACTGAATGGTAATATTTTCTCAATTATTACCCTAATGTTCATACGATAACGGTGTCTATACAAGTTTAAAACAGTCTACCAAGCTGTGAAAAGGATTCCGGAATGAGTTCGGAATGACTCAAAAAGTATGCCATCCCTTGATAGAAGCCAAAAAGATGGCGGAGGGGGTGAGATTCGAACTCACGGTAGAGTTGCCCCTACAACGATTTTCAAGACCGTCGCCTTCAACCGCTCGGCCACCCCTCCGGTGTTTAAAAGTCACAAAAAAGAAGCATTAAACAGTAAGCAGGAAAAACCTACCAGATATTATAACAAAAACTTCATTTGACTTTTCATGCCGAATTCATTTTAATAAAATTGGTTTAAATTATAATAAATATCATGAGGTTAATATGAAAGATTCAGCTATTCAGTTAATACTTCAGGCAGGGCTTGTCGTTAAGGGGGTTTTACTTATCCTTCTGTTTTTTTCTGTTGTATCATGGGCGATCATATTTTTCAAGCAACGGTATTTCTCTAAAGCGAATAAAGAATCCGAACAGTTTTTACGAACGTACAGGTCAAGCAGGGATTCCAAGACGCTTTTTCAGGCGACAAGGAACTTAATGTTCAGCCCTATTGCAAACCTGTTCAGGGCAGTTTATACCGATGAGATACAAAAGGGAAAGAGCGAAACGAAAAGGCTCCTCAGGAGATATGAAGCGCTCGAATCCGCAAAACTCGAGAAGTATCTCAATTTTCTTGCCACTACCGGTTCAACAACTCCCTTTATCGGTCTGTTCGGAACTGTCTGGGGTATCATGAATTCCTTCACAAATATCGGGACATCCGGCGCTGCATCTCTTGCTGTTGTAGCTCCCGGCATAGCAGAAGCGCTTATAGCGACTGCAGCCGGCCTTGCTGCTGCAATCCCTGCAGTCATAGCTTATAACTATTACCTCAGCATGGCCCGCAGGATGATCATCGATATGGAGGATTTTTCAGAAGAACTCCTCGATTTTTTTACTAAGGAAAATCTATGAAACTGAAAAGAGAAAGGAATGTGCTCTCTGAAATAAATGTAACCCCGTTTGTTGATGTTATGCTCGTCCTGCTTGTAATCTTTATGGTGACAGCGCCTCTCCTCCAGCAGGGAATAGATGTGAATCTTCCGAAGGCGAAAGGGAAAGACCTTCCGCCTGAAGAGAGGATAAATCTCATCATCAAAAAGGGAGGGGTTATTTACATGAATGAGAATCCTGTTTCTATGACAGAGATGAGGAAGAAGCTCGATGCGATAAGTAAATTGAACCCGAATGTTTTTTTAAAGGCTGATAAGGATGTGCCGTATGGTCTGGTCGTGGAAGTCATGGGGGAAATAAAGGAGGCAGGGATAGAAAAGCTTGGCATGATTACAGAGCCGAAAATAAGCCTTCAATGAGGGGACCAAGCCTCCAGAAAGCGACCATAATATCATTTGCCTTACATCTCACCTTTTTTTTAGCCGCCGTTCTCATTTTAAGACATTCGAGCCGTATGGTAATGCCTGTTCCTTATACTGTCAGCCTTGTCAGTCCGGATGTCCTAAAAGGGGTTGATAAACGTGCATATGTTGATAAAGGAACAGATGAAAATGTTGTTCAGGAAACAAAAGGATCTGTTGCCCCGTCAGCAAGCGCTAAGAAAAGCAAAAAAGAAATAGCTAAAGAAAAGGAGATGCTGGAGAAAAAAATATCTGCTATCGCAGCAAAGAAAAAGATAGAAAAGATAGTCAAACTCCGCTCGGTAATCGCATTGAAAGCCAGTGGCGACAAACGAAGTTCAAATGAAAAAACAGCCTCTGCTTCTCCTGGTAAGGGTAATCCGTCTGATGATTATTACACAAAGATTACAAAAGAGATATGGCAGCAATGGGTCTACCCGAATGTTGGGAAGAAAGATATTGAAGCTGTTGTTTCTATAAAAATATTGAGGGACGGTACAGCCATTGTACAGAAGATAGAGAAGAGTTCAGGAAATTCAATTTTTGACAGGTCAGCGCTCAGGGCGCTCGCAAAAGCAAGCCCTTTGCCGCCTCCACCGTATGAGATGGAAATAGGCGTGAGGTTTTATCCATGAAGAAAAAGTTAAAAGTAAGACTTGAAAACTAACATGTCAAAGGTAAAAAGTAAAAAGCTAAAGATTTTGTTATCTTTTCTTTTATTCATACTCTTCACTTTTAACTTTTCACTTTTAACTGGCGAAGCTAAAGTTTATATAGATATCTCTTCCCCGGCGTTTACGAAGCTTCCGATAGCAATACAGGAATTTTCGGGGCCATCGGGTAAAGAACTGGCAGATATTATTAAGGATGACCTCGACTTTACCGGGCTTTTTTCCTGTATAGACAGGGCTGCCTATCTCGAAAACCCATCACAACCTTTCAATGCAAAGAACTGGACCCCGATAGGGGTGGAAGCAGTAGTAAAGGGCTCTATAACTATGGATAGAGATCTTGTCGTGACAGCGTCTCTTTATGATGTCTTTGAAGAGAATGGAGTGCTGAGAAAGGAATACAGGACAGAGAAATCGCTTCTCAGACCACTCGCCCATACCATTGCAAATGATATCTACAATAAAATTACAGGCGAAACAGGCATCTTCAGGTCAAGGATAGCCTTTGTTGGAGAAGATAAAGGTGAGAAGGCTATTTTTTTTATGGACTGGGACGGGAACAGGATCACCAGGACAGGATTGAAAGGGAATATAATGCTTTCTCCCCGCTGGTCGAGAGATGGCTCAAAGCTTGTATACTCAGCCGAAAGAAATAGACAATGGGGAATATATCTGGTAGACTTTACGAACATGAATGAGAAAAAGGTGTTTGTTTCTCAGGGTACTAATTTAGCCGGAGATTTTACCCCTGAAGGCAATGAATTTATCTTTTCTTCTTCGAAAGACGGAACCCCTGATCTTTTCATAATGAATCTGAAAAATAATCAGGTCTCAAAATTAACCTCATCATATGGCATAGAGGTATCCCCTGCTGTATCTCCTGACTCAAGATCCATTGCGTTCGTCTCGGATAAGGGGGGCAGCCCGCAGATTTACACGATGCGAAAAGATGGTTCAGATATCAAGAGGATAACTTTTGAAGGCTCCTACAACACCTCTCCTTCCTGGTCTCCAAAAGGAGATAAGATAGCCTTTTCAGGAAGGCGGGGGACAAACCAGATATTTATCGTTAACCCTGATGGTACCGGTCTGACACAACTTACATCACATGGGAATAATGAAGACCCTTCATTTTCACCTGATGGAAGATATATTACTTTTTCTTCAGACAGGGACGGGCTCAAAGGTATATATATCATGAGGGCAAACGGGGAATCTCAGAAAAGAATTACACCCAAAAATCTCAGGTCCTACGGGCCGAGATGGTCACCGAATTAGTAAATAAGGAGGAGATATGAAAAAGATTTTTATCATTATGTTTCTGGCAATAGGCCTTGTTATCGCTGGTTGTGCCCAGAAAAAAGTGGTACAGCCGGCAACGCCGGAACAGCAACAACTGGAGCAGCAGAAAGAGCCTTCATCAGCAACATCAGTGACTCCGAAAGAAACCACAGAAAAGAAGGGCATACTGAGACCCTGGGAAAGGGTAACCGAAAAGGAGCTGGCAAAGGTTGAAACAAAGGAAGAACCGGCAAGGTATCAAGAAGAAAAGGACCTTTTTGCAGATATCCTTTTTGACTATGATAAATATGATGTCCGCGAAGAAGATAAACCTGTTCTGCAGAATATTGCCAACTGGTTACTGAAAAATACTTCTGCAAAGCTTTCAATTGAAGGACATTGTGATGAAAGAGGAACGAATGAATATAATCTTGCACTCGGAGACAGAAGGGCAAAGGCAGCAAGGGATTATCTCATAGCCCTTGGCATAGCATCAGGCAGGATTGAGATGCTCAGCTATGGTGAGGAAATGCCTTCCTGCAAAGAACAGACTGAGGAATGCTGGACAAAGAACAGAAGGGATCATTTTGTTGTGCTGAAGGAGGCCGGTAAATAGTGAAAAAAGTCTTTAAGATTGATAATAGCAGGTCAAATGCCCTTGCTAATTTTTTGCGGTTTACTGCCTTCTCTCTGTTATCTACTATCTTATGTCTGCTGTTTGCTTGTGCGACCTCTTCAGATCTGGATATGATGAGATATGACCTCAATAAAGTGCAGAGGGATTCTGTCTCGCTCAGGAATGATGTCAACACATTGAAAGAGAAAACAACAGGTGTTGCAAAGGAAGAGTCTTTCGATGTTATGAGACAGAACCAGGCCGAGATGCAGTCCAGTCTTTCTGTTGTATCGAGGGATATCCAGGTGCTGAGCGGCAGGTTTGATGAAAATAAATATTTCATAGAAAAGACACTTAAGGATTCAACAGCAGAGACGGATCTTCTTAAGGCGCAGATAACAAGTATCGAAAGCAGGATAAAGGAACTGAAAGACAGATTGAACAACATGGAAAAAGAGATAAATCTTCAGAAAGAACCTTTAACCGGGCAATCGAAGGAACCGGAGAAGAAAGAAGAAGCTGCAAAGGAAACAAAACATTCCGAAACTCAGCCGGTAAAATCTGCAAAACCTTCTGATAAAACGAAATATGAAACTGCTGATGCTGCCTATAAAAATAAAAAATATAAAGAAGCGAGGGAAAATTTTGAGGCATTTCTCAAAGAGTCTCCCAAACATGAACGTGCTGAAGATGCATATTTCCTGATCGCAGAATCATACTATAACGAGAAGGATTTTGAAGGCTCTATCCTTGCATACGAGACGGTACTGAAAAAGTATCCAAATAGCAAAAAGGCTCCGGCTGCACTTTTTAAACAGGGACTCTCGTTTATTGAGATCGGAGATAAAAAGACAGGCAAGGTGATTCTGGAGCAGCTTATAGAACGATATCCTAAATCAAAAGAAGTCGAACTCGCCAGGAAGAACTTAGAAAACCTTGATAAAAAGCCTGCTAAAAAGAAAAAATGAGCGGTCTTAAGGATAAGTTCCACCGCACTATAGATTACATGCGCATATCCATAACAGACAGATGCAATCTGCGCTGTGTGTACTGTATGCCCCCTAATGGCATCAAGCCTATTGAGCATAAAGAAATTCTCCATTATGAAGAAATTGTGAGAATCCTCAGAATTGCTGTAACCCTTGGTGTGGAAAAAATACGCATAACAGGTGGTGAGCCGCTGGTAAGGAAGGATATTTCATCTCTCATCAGCATGATAAAAGGCATTGAAGGGATTACCGACATCAGCCTGACTACAAACGGCATCCTGCTCGAACAATATGCAGAAGCACTTGCAGATGCGGGACTGAACAGGATTAATATCAGTCTTGATTCTTTAAGGCCTGACAGGTACAGGGAGATTACAAGAGGAGGAGATATTGATGTTGTTTTGAGAGGGATTAAAGCAGCAGAAAAGGCAGGTTTTGGACCAATAAAGATTAATATGGTCCCGATTCGTGGATTTAACAGCGACGAGATAACAGACTTTGCGAAAATGACTATGACGTCTTCATATCAGATAAGGTTCATAGAATTCATGCCATTTGGCAAACACAATATGTGGAGTCCTGACAAATTCATCCCTGCTGAGGAAATACGGGCTGCTGTAGAAGGGATCGGCCATCTCGTTTCTCTGCCACTGAAGAAGTCAGGCCCTGCACGGCATTTCCAGTTTGAAGGGGCTGCCGGTGTTATAGGGTTTATAAGTCCTATGAGTAACCATTTCTGTGCAGAATGCAACCGCCTCCGACTGACAGCTGACGCCAAATTAAGACCCTGTCTCTTTTCAGAGTCAGAGATAGATTTAAAACCTGCCCTTCGGGGTGATGCCACGGATGAGGAACTTGAGCGTCTTATTAAACTCTCCATCCAGGTAAAACCCAAAGGCCATAATCTTAGGATACAGAATGCTGAACTCAGAACGCTTCTGAATGCGAAACAGGATTATATGAGGCCGATGTCGAGGATTGGCGGCTGATTAAAATTGTGGTTATTTGAATTTCAGGCCAAATTTATACGAACCATCATCGTTTTGCTCAATCCAGCATACAGAGGCCGTATGAGAAGGCAGGAAAATATTAGTATTTATTGTTAGATCCTGTCCTATATCGAGACGTTTTGTTGTTATGAGGCACATCCCGGATTCACTGATGTTTTCAATAAACCCTTCGAAGGTCTCCTGAGAAGAAAAGTCCAGGAAAAACTCCACACTGCAATCTATGGGACATCGGTCATGCTTGCTTGAATAAAAAGAAGACATCGTGCCACCGCCTTTTTTTTCAAAAATACTACCCTTATAAACGAAATATATCTATTTTTGTAGGTTTTATCAATTAAAAAAGCTGGTTGTCCAAAAAATACAGGCTTTATATTTGACTGTCTATATAGAGTTCCGGGGATTACAGAGCATAACGGGCAGGATAGAATTGGTCGGGGCGAAAGGATTTGAACCTTCGACAACACGGTCCCGAACCGTGTGCGCTACCAGGCTGCGCTACGCCCCGAATGGACAATAATAACATATCACTGCAGTAAAATATAATCTGCGTCTTCGGCTGTGATACTCCCTGGTTCAATATAACCGGGGATATGAGGAAGCACAACCCTGTATCCGGTTTTTTCCGATTGGATTTTTAGCTGATCGGGAATCCCCCTTTTCCATGCATGTCCGTTTCCTGTAACTGCGACTAATGTTTTATCCGGATTCTTGGCGAGGAAACCAATAAGGTTCCGGGCCATAACCTGATCCCATATGAGCTGTGCCTCACAGAAATTAAGGAATTGCTTGCCGCCATGTCCGTGCATTGCATACGCCCTGCGTATGAACTTCATATATTTTTCGTCTACAGCACATCCGGTTTCAGGAGGCAGTTTTGCAAGCTCTTCTTTGGTCAGTGAGGAAAATCCTGAAGTGGACACCTTAATGGTAATTTCCGGAGAAATATTCAGTCCTGCAGCAGGAATCTTATTCTCCCTGAGATAGAGAAAAATTTCCCTGTAAAGAGGCCATGGGAAGTTCCAGTTCCCATGGTATGCTTTGATAAAAGCATCTGATGACATTGTGCCTGCTACCCATTGGTCAAGAATGCTCTGGTTGTCGGCAAGAAACATTTCAAATCCTACAGCGATTGGTGTTTTTGTATCATTTAATGCCTTTATAATAGCGAGCTGCAGCCGGTGGTGGGCTTCCTGATTATGAACTTCTCCCACAAGAATAATATTGACTTTCCTGAGGTCATCAAGCATCTGTCCGAATGTAATTGTCTTGCCGTCACTAACCCTGAAGACTTTTGTAGCGTCAGCATGTGTTTTAGTCTGAAAACATGCCAGGAGTAAGAGAACTATGAATGAGAAGAAAAAGAAAGTTTTGATCAGCGTAAATCCCCCCTTTATTAAAGGGGGGACGGAGGGAATGACCGTTTTTGTTATTAGACTATTTTTCAATAATCTTGACCTTTATTTCTATTCTTTCATTCGGGTTGTCCCTTTTGTCTCTCGGTTGACCTACTATCTTATCAGCTACTTCTATCCCGGAAACCACTTCTCCGAAAACAGTATACTGCCTGTCAAGGGATGGTGCATCAGCGACACAGATGAAAAACTGTGAGCCTGCACTGTCAGGTTGTGAAGACCTTGCCATGGAAAGAGTCCCTTTCTTGTGAGGCTTTTCATTGAATTCGGCTTTTACCGAATATCCCGGACCACCCATGCCATGCATGGATTTATCCGGGTTTTTTGAATTAGGATCGCCACACTGAATCATAAAACCGGGGATAATACGGTGAAAGATTGTGCCGTCATAGAATCCTTTCTTTGCAAGTTCGATAAAATTGTTCACATGATTCGGCGCGACTTCAGGAAAGAATTTGAGTTCAATATTCCCGAATGTTGTTTCGATTACAGCCTTTGTTTCAGCCATCTTTTTGATCTCCTCTTTTGTAAAGTTTTTCTGCTTCACCTCTCCATATGCAAAAGAAGAGGAGAGCATAAAGAATAAAACAGACAGAATTGACAGTAAACGCATAAAACCTCCTGAAGAACTTAATGTTTTACTCTATCAAACTTTTGATAATAATTTCTATATAAACTTGTTATTTCTCAGCACATTTTCATTGACAATGATACCAATTTCCCATACTATTTCAATTAGTTAGATTGTTTCTTGCATTCCAGGAAAATCTCTGAAGGGGGTAAACTATGAAGGTAGATGAGATAATGACGAAAAAATTGGAAATTATCAGCGCTGATGCTTCTATCTATGATGCTATAGAAAGAATGATCGACAAACGGATACGTTCCTTATTGGTAAAACCAAGAGACGAGCATGATGTCAATGGTGTTATTACCGTCAGAGACATTGTCCACAAAGCTCTTGGAAAAAATCTTGACCTCAATAAAACAAAAGTCTCTGAAATTATGTCAAAGCCGTTGGTTTGCATTGATAAGGGCACGGATGTTGAGCATGCCGTCAATTTAATGACCAAGTTTAATATTACCAGGGTGTTTGTCAGTGAAGGCAAGGAGATCGTCGGGATAGTTTCACTGTTAGATGTTATGTCCTCTGCATTGATAAGAAGGGCAAGAGAGGGGCGCGGTGCTTAAAACGGTATTTGGCGGTAACACAGAGCAAAAGGTTATTGACAGCATAAAGAAGCACATGCAAATCCTCTATTCTGCGTCAGAATGCTTCAAAAAGGGTTTGCAGGAATTGAATAAGGATCAGATGTATTGTGTTGCTGATCTCGAGAGGGAAGGTGACAGTGTGCGGCGAGAGATAATTTCGACGATCTATGAAGGCGCCTTTTTACCTTTTCTCCGTACGAATATCTGCCGGTTTGTTGAGATAGTAGATGAGGCATTTGATGTGCTGAAAGATGCTGCGTCTGAGTTTGAAAATCTGGGGCCGAAACTGGACGAAGAGATAAGGGAAGACTGCATTCAAATTGCCGATATAAACCAGCAGATGTGCGACATGCTCATGATCGCTTTTGAGACCTTATTCAATAAGGGGGATTTACGGGAGAAAACGCTGGCTATCAGGATCTTTGAGAAAAAGGTTGATGACATGAAATTCGATCTGATTGGTAAATTGAGAAATAAAGAGGTAAAAAATTTCTGGGAGGGAAAGACACTCTCAGATTTTATATCGTATCTCACCGATATAAGTGATGTTATTGAAGATGCCAGCGACTATCTTCATATAATAAACTTAAGCATGAGATGACATCATGATATCTCCAAATGATTATTCTGTTCAATGACAGAATTCATCCCTGTTGCAGCCTGTCTTCTCATAGCCTTTGGCATAGGTTCAAATGATGCCTCAAACGCCCTTGGAATATGCATAGGATGCGGTGTAATAAGATTGCGAAGGGCATTTCTTCTGTTCGGTTGCTTTGTCCTTATCGGGATACTGGTGCAGGGGCAAAAGGTGATGAAGACCGTTGGAAAGGACCTCGTTGAGGTAAATCTTTCCATAATAGGCATATCTCTTTCGGTGGCTGCCGTTTTGATCATTCTATCCAACTGGAAGAAATTGCCCCTTTCAACGCATCAGGTAATAATCGGGAGCTTGGTCGGTTCCGGGGTTGCTTCCGGAGCAGCAGTGAACTTTACAGCGATCCTGGAGATTATAGTTTCGTGGATCATCTCTCCTATAGTTGCTTTTTTCACCGCCCTGTTCCTGTACAAAGCAATGGAAAAGACCATCTCAAAACTGTCGCTGTTCCGCATCGAAAAAATATTAAGGTCTCTGTTGCTCCTCAGCGGTATTTTAATAGCCTATAATACCGGTGCGAATGAACTTGCTACTATTTTAGGTCCGGTGATTCATTCAGGATTGATCGAACAAATGCGGGCATCTCTCATAGGATCTCTTTTCGTATTTCTCGGGGCGGTTATTCTGAGCCACCGTGTCATAGAGACAATAGGCAAGGGAATAACCACGCTGGATCCATATTCGGGTTTTGCAGCCCAGTTCGGGGCAGGCATGTGCGTGATGTTTTTCACCTTTCTCGGAATGCCGATTTCAACTACCTATTGCATAATCGGCGGAATAAGCGGTGTGGGGATGTCAAAAGGAATGAAAACGGTAAAGCTTGATCTGATCAAAAAAATAATGGCCAATTGGGTTTTAGCGCCATCTTTAGCATTTCTTATCAGCTTTCTTATTATGAAAGCAGTTTCCTGAAATTCCGTAATCCTATTTCACTTGCGGTAATGCATCCGGATCGAAAGGATTTGTTCTCACAGCAAGGGAAAAGAGATATGGATAATCAACCTTTAGATGCTTCATATACGATAGCCATTCAGAAATCAGCAGCACATAGGCTCTTCTGATATCACCGGAAAGGTGTTTATAATCTGTATCAGACAATCCTCTGGTATCTGCCCTGTAGTTCAATTCCTCGGTTAGATGAAATACAGCCCAGAGAAGATCTGTAAAGGATTCATGTTCGAGCAGATTCGGATTTTCCAGAAGCCTGAGCATAAAATCCCTTTTACCGCTGAGGAAGCTTTTTAAAACCTCTAAATCACCTTTCTTGCTGTCAAGCTTGTAGTTAAAATCTTTAAGCTGCTTTTTGATGTTAGAGAAATCCTGCTCAGACCACTTATCAGTAATGATAAGGTTTCTGCTCAGTGTTTCATAATGCAGGTCAGAAAGCGCAATCAGTTTCAGCAGATCTGTTCCAACCTCACTGAAAAAAGCGCCTATGACCATATTCATTTTTTTCAGCAATGAGCGTCTTTCCCTTATCCTCAATACCTGATCAATGATCAGTGTTACCATCAAGACCGAAATAGGGACAAAGGCAAGGTCCTGAAAGATGTAGAAGAACGTATTTCGGGGAGTTTTAAAGATTTGAATCTGGATGAAATAAACCACAGCTGATAATGTAATCAGAGATATCCCAAAAAGAATCTGCCATTTTAAACGTTTCATATGGATTTAATTTTTGGTAATCCGCCCTTGCCCCCCTTTTTCGCCTCCGCGAATCCGCCCGAGTGCGGGAAAAAAGTGGGGTTTTAGAATTCCCCTCTTTTCTAAAGAGGGGTTAGGGGAGATTACTGAATATATGTTCGTTGTACGTCTACAATCCCACCAACTCTCTGTTGATTTCTTTCTTCACAACCACCGGTTTTACCGTCTTTTTCACGATCTCTGTCGTATTGCCGACTTTAAGTTTCGTGAAAAGCAGTGCGAACTTGTCCCCCAGTTCCTTCATAATAGATTCTTTAACACTAAAAGACAGATCCCACCATTTCTTTTTTATCGGCCCAAACCCCTTCTTCCGGGTGCTGTACATAAATTGCTCCTCTGTCTGGCCTTCCTTCCATTCCTTTGCATATTCCTGCTTTATAAAACCATAAACCTCTTCCCGGAATTCTGAAGGCAATGCCTTATTGTCATACATGATATTCTGAAATCCTGTTGCCAGATGAACCTCGGACGTGCCTGTTTCGGGAAACATATGAAATGCATCTTCCGGAAGTGTTGAAGCGCCATGCTGAACACACCCTGAAAGCCCGTATTCTTTTCTTGCAAGGTCTGAAAGGGTCTTTAAGGTATCGAAATCTATCTTTACTTTTGCAAGGGTTCCATCAGGCAATACAACTCCGCCATGGCTTGTGCCTGTCTGCACGCTGAGTTTGCTGATCCCCTTGCCAGCCTTGAAAGTTTCGTTGAACCCGTCAAGATAGGCCCGGAGTTCATCAGGTGTGCTGTTTTTCTTTCCTATCTCTCCGATTTCACCGCCTATGGATATGTCTATACCTGCAGGCTGAATTTCACGTATGTATGCAGCGAGTTCTGCTGTCATCTGGAAGTTTGGCCGTTGCTGTTCCTTTAGCGTTTCTTTTTCAAGATCCACGATAGTGGATGTATCAATATCGATGTTGTAGAATTCTGCCTCGATTGCTTCTTTGATAAGGCCTTTCACATAATCAGTTTCCGGCTTGGCGTCGGCAAGGTAATTTTTTCTGACAAGCTGGAAATGGTCTCCCTGAATGAATACCGGCCCCTGATATCCTTCTTTCACTGCTGCAGCAAGGATAACTGTTGAGTATTCGAGTGGTCTCTGCTTTGTATAACCGATCTCTGAACGTGCTATCTCAAAAATAAAGGGGCCCACATTCATTTCCATGGCCTTTCTGAAGATAACCTTTGAAGTGTCATAGGTAAGGCCTCTTATATTCATTGCAGGCACAGTAAACCCCGGATACGACTTGCCCATTTCTTCATAAAGCGTTTGAATTGATGCAGGAACTGCGCCCGCTGCCTTTGCTATCTCTTTTATGAGGAGCAGGAGCGCTATTTTCTTCTCACCCTCTGAAAATACAGCTTTGTAAATAAGACTGTCCATCATGTTCCTCAGCCCGTTTAAGTCTTTTATTGATACACCCTCCTTGCTGATGGCAATAACATTTTTTAATTCCATGATATCTATGTTCTCCTTTTTAAAATTATTTCTGTCTGAATGACTTCATTGATATGTCTACTAATTCTAACAGCATTTTTCATCAACTTCTATTGTTTTTTGATCTTGGTATAAGAAATCTTCTGCGGGTTCAAGTTTGCAACTTGAACCTGCCAGGAATAAATCACGATGTGTTTTTGGGAATGCATAAAACAAATGGTTCAAAAGAAAATCAATTGTGGTTGATTGCTCTCCAAATGGCCTCAGATTTGAATACGGACTACAAGTCTCCAACTTTTAAGGAGGTCTGAATATTAATGATTACTGATATAAATGTTGAAACAAAAAGGCAGAGCCATGTGACTCTGCCTTTGATATGCTTACAATCGCATTGACTATTTCCTGAATCTCTTCCTCAGAAGCGCAAGTCCTATCCATGCTCCTACGATGAAGTCATCAATAATATAACCAATAGCTTTTGTGAATACCATATTGTTGAGATGGAGAGTTAGCGATCAGAAGACACCTTGACCATCTCTATAGGTTGCTCCTTGCCACAGTGTTTGCAAAAATTTGCATCTTCTTTAATGATCTCAGCACAGTAAGGACATTTTTTGGTATATCCTTTAGATACCAGAGGTGGGAGCACAATAATAACCGCAATAAGTAACGGAACGATTGCACATAGGATAAACCAGAATATCGGGCTGCGCCCTTTTCTTATAGCTATAATGCAACCTACAATTCCTGCAATAATAAGCAGAATAATATATCTAAACAATGGGATTCTCTACTTTTTTATGATTATTCGTTTATCTCTTCTGTATCTCACCTACGCCAATAAATGGTATCGCCCCACCACCTGTAACCTGCGGGAGTATCCCATTCCATTTCTCTATGGCCTTGAGATTGGCCTCTATCTTTCTAAGCTCTATAAGATCCGGTGAAATATTTGCTTTCTGCAACCGCAATGACTCTGCCTCTGCCTTTGCTGCTGTAATCGTCTGCTCTGCCTCTATCCTTATCCTATCGAGGTCTCTTTTTGCCTTTAGTGCAAGCTGTTCTGCTGTCTGCTTTGACTCAATAGCCTCTGTAAAGATTTTAGAGAAGCTGAATGCGACAATAGAAACCGCATCAACTGCAATGTTATGCGCCATGAGTCTTTCAGAAAGGGATAATCTCATTGCCTCGCTTACCGCTGGTCTCTTTGTTATAAGTTCTTCTGCTGAATACTTGGCTGACACAGCTTTCATTACCTCTTGTATTGCAGGATCTATAATACGCTCCTTGAATTGTAACCCAATGGTTTGATAGACAACATTTGCCTTATCAGGTACTATATGATAGTTAAGCGCAACCGATGAAGTCACATCCTGAAGATCAGCCGAGCCAGATACGGCATCAGTCACTGCCTTCTGCACCTTCACATCCATTATGGCAACCTTCTGCATTATAGGCATCCTGAAATGCAGCCCTTCTCCAAGCACATTCTCCTGAACAGCGCCAAAATTGAGAACAACCCCTCTTTCGCCTGCCCCAATCTGAACCCATGGATGTAAAAACAGGAAAACCACCAGAATTGCTCCAATAATCAGTGCCAGCCTCATGGGGCCTTTCTGCATTGCAGACTGCATTGCAGACTGCATTGCTGCCTTTGTTGCCTCTTTTGCTCTGTAGACATCTTGCTCATCCATTATGCTTCCTCCTTTGTAATTATTTAAAACTATTCACTATGCCCACTTAAAGTCACGAAAGGAGGCGAGATATAAAATCCCAATACTTTAGTGAGCAATAGGGTAATAATTTTCGATAAATAAGGAAGATAAGGGTTGCTACCCCATTTTTTCTCCCACAGATACTAATCAAAATAAAAAACCGAACTTACCAAAGGTTTATATCCATTAGAAGCTCGGCTGTCTGTCTCTTTGTTAGTAAGAATCTTTAGTAGAACTGTGCAGTTATTATAACACCCTCGAAAATATTTATTATTAGTCAACCAAAAGCTGAATGTTAATCTGTTATTTATTTCCGTTTGTAATCTTCAATGGTGAGGCAGAATTTAAGAATCAACATTCCAGGAAGCAACAAACCGAGGACACAAATCTTGTGCGGCGTTAAGTTCTATGTGAACGCTTGCCCTCTATCGTGACCTTACGAGGTGTTTGTAACAGGGAGAAGTTTTTCAGCGTCAAATCCTTTTAATAATCTTTTTGTAAACGTCTTTTCGGTTAATAATAGCGAATATCCACACTTCATTTCCCTCAACTTTGTAGACTACCCTGTAATCGCCGACTCTCAGTTTCCAGTATCCCTTGAGGGTTTTTCTGAGCGGCTCTCCATATTGAGTGAAGAGAAATTCAACACCCTCCCCTTAATCCCCTCCCCAAGGGAGGGGAGATTTAAGATACCTCATCCCGAAAGCCTTCGGGACTGCGGGGTTGTTCATTGTTGTGCGAGATGTAGCATCGAATTATGAATTTTGATAAAGTAAGTATCATGATCGAGATAGACGGCAGTTACAGGGAAGGTGGGGGGCAGATACTGCGGACGGCATTAAGTCTCTCATGCCTGTTTCAAAAACCATTCAGGATATTCAATATCAGAAAAGGCAGGAAGAAGCCGGGGCTTATGCCACAGCATCTCACCTGTGTCAGGGCATCTCAGTTAATCGCCAATGCGAAAGTGAAGGGCGATGATGTGGGTTCAACAGAACTTTTATTCTCGCCGGGTGAAGTAAAAAGCGGAGACTTTTTCTTTGATATCGGGACAGCAGGTTCTACTTCTCTGGTACTTCAAACAGTCATTCCGTCTCTCATATTTTCAAAAGCAAAGACTACCGTTACCCTGAAAGGCGGCACACATGTCCCTTTCAGCCCTTCCTATGACTACCTTGCCGGTGTATTTTCTTCCTTTCTTAAAAAGATAGGGGTAAATGTAAAACTTTCCATAGAGTCCTATGGCTTCTATCCAAAAGGAGGAGGAAAGGTCAGGGCAGAAATATTGCCTGTCCAGGTGATTAAGCCCCTGAGGATTGCAGCAAGAGGGAACATCCTGAGAATGAGCGGATACTCAGGCGTTGGAAATCTGCCGTTCTCGATAGCAGAAAGACAGAAGAACGCTTTGGTGGAAAAGCTATTTCCATCAGTAATCCCCCCTCACCCCCCTTTAATAAAGTGGGGATTTGAAAATATTGACATTGAACTTCTGAATGTATCAACTCCGGGGCAGGGGACGTTTATTTATCTGCAATCAGAATCTGAACATACAATCGCCGGATTTACTTCACTTGGTGAAAGGCGCAAAATGGCTGAGGTTGTTGGTGAAGAGGCGGCAAGGGAATTCTATGCCTATTATTCGACAGATGCCGGCCTTGATCCTCATATGGCTGACCAGATCGTTTTATACCTCTCAATGTGTGATAAAGAGTCAGTATTTACAACGTCCTGTATAACAGAGCACCTCATCACAAATCTATGGGTCATAGGATTATTCCATGAGTATCAATGCTCTGTTGAAGGAGAGGTCGGAAAGCCGGGGATTGTAAGGATTAATAAATCACCATCATAAAACAACTCTGAGTTTATACATTATTTTTTCTATCAGAAAATAGTGAGGCCAACTCGGAGGGTATTCTTTGCGGTTTGCCCTCTGTGTTAATGCAGGCAAGTTTTACGGTTGCCTCGACAAGGACTGCATCATCCCTGAAAATCTCCTGTTTAAAGGTGATTGTTGCATTTGTTATTTCAACCACTTCAGTAGCTACTTCAATGATTTCTCCGAGCTTTGCAGGTCTTCTGTAGTGTATGTCAACGTGGACTACCGGGAAAAAATAACCCTTACTGTGATATTCTGCGACGTCGATCCCTTTATCTGAAAGCAACTCTGTTCTCCCGCGCTCCATAAAACGGAGGTAGTTTGCATAATAGACGACACCTCCCGCATCGGTGTCTTCATAATAAATCTTGGTCTTGAGCGTATTGATTATGTCCGTATCTCCTTTTTCTTAATAATAGGATTCAAGGGGTCAAGGATTCGAGGATTCCAGTGAGAATCTTTGATTTGAATTACTTGAACCCACGACCCCTCGACCCCTTGAATCCTATTTCGCTTTTAGTATTATATACGTTGCCCCCAAACCGCCGTCACAATCTTTTGCAGTAGAATATGCAAGAACCGATTTCCTGAAAGTGCCGTGGAGCCATTTTTTTAATGCCTCTTTGAGTACAGGTCTTTGCGGCGACCTGAGCCCTCTCCCATGTATCACCTTAATACAGAAAAGGCGCTTTTTTACAGCTTCCCTGAAAAAAGCAGAGAATGCCTCCTCTGCCTCAATCAATGTCATTCCATGCAGGTCAATATGGTCCTGAACAGAGAAGTTGCCCTCATGAAGTTTCTGAGCAATATCTTTTCTTATACGGGGGCTGACCCATTCAATATATTCACCGGTGTCCGAGAGTCTTATTTTTCCTTCTCCCTGCACTATCTGTCTTAATATCTCAATTGAGTCATCTTTCATTACAGGGAGTGGTTTGATCTTTGGCGGTATTTTAGGAGGAATTTTTCTGAACTCCTTTATCTCTTTCACATCAGCCATAGCCTCGGAGAATATCTCCTGATCAGTCTTAATATTACTGCTCTTTTTTTCGGGGACCGGAGAAATATTATTTTTAAAAATATCTTTAAGACCTTTAAATGGTGTATATGACCACGCTTTGGAATTGATATGTGGAGTTTTTTTCGTATGTGGTTTCACAAGTATTATCCTTTTCCCTCAAATCCTTGAATCCTCGAACCCTCGAATCCTGTTTTATTCCCCCATACCCTCAAATGTCTGGTAAATGAGCCAGATGTAAAAATTCAAAGGAGTCCCTTCTAAAATCCACCGCAGAGTTCCACGGTGTTTACCCGTGGGTATCTATTTTATCAATTTCTGCATGAAAAAGTGCACAGAGAAAGAGCCTAAAATCTGCTTTTTTCTCTTACTTAATAATTCCTGAGCTAAACCCCCGGCTAAGCCGGGAAGAATTACAAAAGCTATGCTGTAGTATTTGAAAAGAGAAAGCTCCTTCATTAGGATAGCAACTGAAGGGTTTCAGTGGCTGATCTAAGAAGGAGCTACAGATGAAAGACAGTTTAGCACATACAGTATGGGAATGTAAGTATCACATAGTATGGTGTAACATAGTATAGTGTAACCCTTCAATCTATTGACATTATCGGCTGGATATATTAATTTACCGGTGGTCATTGCCCATGGTTTTCTCACTCAAGAAAATTTACAAACAGTTTATTCAGCCTGCATCCGGCAAAACAGATGAGGTTTCCGAACATGCTATCCAAGTTGCCACCGCAGCACTGCTCATTGAGATGATGAAAGCTGATGGTAAAGTCAGTCAGGATGAAAGAAAAGCAGTTATGCAGACTATCCAGTCGAAGTTCAACCTCACAGAGGATGAGACAAAATCATTGAAGGAGCTTGCTAAAGACAAAATCAGGAAGGCTACTGATTATTACGAATTTACCTCACTCATCAATAAAGGGCTGTCATATGAGCAGAAGGTAGAAATTATAGAGCATCTGTGGGGAATCGCTCTCACAGATAAGCACCTCGATAAGCATGAAGAATACATAGTTCGGAAAGTAGCTGATCTCATTTATGTTGAGCATAAGGATTTCATAGAAGCTAAACTGAAAATAAAAAAGCAACTATCATTGTAGCCCAGGAAACGCAGCACATTAGATTGCAATACTTGTTCCCTCGCCCCCGGTATAAACCCGCTACAGGCAGACCCCACCCCCTTTATAAAAACACCCCAGTTGCGCATATGAAAGGGTTGATGGAGAAATTCTCGCAGAAGTTTGAAAATATTCCGGTAACAGGGATAACAGCGACTTCACTTGATAAAAAGAGTATTGATATTGACTGGGCAAAGACTCCTGATGGAAGGAGCATGATGTTTGACTGGCCAAAGGCAAAAGAAGACCTTGCCATTACTCACAAGGGAACCGGAAAACCATGGGCAATAATCCAGGGCCTTGCAGCGATTCCTCTTAAAGAATCTCTCTCAAGCGGATACAAGATTAAAAAGACGCTCATCCCTGTGGAACAAAAGGAGAAGGGGAAATGGAGCAAGGGCGATGTGGTAAAAGTCCATCTTGATCTTGAGGCGCAATCTGATATGACGTGGGTTGTAGTGAATGACCCTGTCCCCGGAGGGGCAAATATCTTAGGAACAGGGCTGGGAAGGGATTCACAGATTCTGACGAGGGACGAAGAAAGAAAGGGATGGGTCTGGCCTGTATTTGAAGAACGCTCATTCGGGGCGTTCAGGGCATATTATGAATTTGTGCCAAAAGGGAAATGGACAGTTGAATATACATTAAGATTAAACAACGAAGGCATATTCAATCTCCCAACTACAAGGGTTGAAGCGCTCTATGCTCCGGAGATGCTGGGAGAAATGCCGAACGGGAAAATAGAGATAAGTCCATAGAAATGAAGATACTATTTGCAATAATTATCTCTCTTCTTATTCCCTCCCATGTATATGCGTTGCCCTCTTTTCAGGAGGTTAAGGATTCATACCGGAAATCAGATGCGGTTTTATTGGACAGGCATGGAAAGATCATCCATGAACTCAGGGTAGATCCAACATTCAGACGGCTTGACTGGACATCTATAGAAGAAATTTCCCCGGCCTTCATAAAGGCTGTTGTTCTTTCTGAGGACAAAAGATTTTATGAGCACCATGGTGTTGACTGGCTTGCTGTCAGTTCAGCAGTTATTAAAAACCTTTTCACAAAAAAGTCGCGCGGGGCAAGCACAATAACAATGCAGCTTGCATCGATGCTCGATGAAAGCCTGAAACCAAAAGGCGCGAAGAGGACAACCGGACAGAAGTGGGATCAGATGAAAGCTGCAACAAAACTGGAAGAGACATGGTCGAAAAAGGAGATACTTGAAGCATATCAGAACCTCCTGACTTCCCGTGGTGAATTGCAGGGAGTTTCTGCTGCGTCAAGAGGGCTTTTTGATAAAGAGCCGTCAGGGCTGAATGAATCAGAATCCCTTATTCTCGCATCGTTGATACGGGCTCCGAATGCCTCAATCGAAAAGGTAAGCAGCAGGGCATGCGGCCTTGCCAGTTCTTTAAATTCATCTGTCAGATGTGAAGATATCAGAGCCCTTGCTGAAATGACTCTGACCAATAAATATTCAATTAAGCAGAGGACAGCACTTGCACCTCATGTGGCATATCAGCTGTTAAACAGAGTGGATTCCCTTAAGTTTAATTACCCCTCTGGCAAAAGGGGATACAGAGGGTTAGAAAGAAAGCAGGGTGATATTGCAATCAGCACAACACTCGACAGGGATCTCCAGAGCTATGCTGCTGATGTTTTAAAACATCATATACTGTCTGTCAGGCAACAGAATGTGAACGACGGATCTGTCCTGATCGTCGAAAACAAGACAGGAGATGTCCTTGCATATGTCGGCAGTATAGGCGACGAATCAAGCGCGCGCTATGTTGACGGGATAAGGGCAAAAAGACAGGCAGGTTCAACACTCAAGCCGTTCTTATATGCGCTTGCGCTCGAAAAACAGGTTCTGACGCCGGCATCAATATTAAGCGACAGCCCTGTCGACATTTCCACCGGCCTTGGTGTTTATAAACCTGAGAATTATGAGAATGATTTCAAGGGTATGGTTTCCGTGCGTACAGCGCTTGCCTCTTCACTGAATATCCCTGCTGTCAGAACTCTTTCCCTTATCGGCATAGACTCATTTATACAGAAAATCAAACTTCTGGGGTTTTCCCAGTTGAAGAGTGATGATTACTACGGGTTCTCTGTTGCCCTGGGTTCGGCTGATGTCAGTCTATGGGAACTGGTTAATGCATATCGCACATTGGCCAATAATGGTTCCAGGAATGATTTAAGACTGAAATTCGAAGATAAGGATGCAAAGAATACCCGTGTATTTTCTGAAGAAGTGGTTTTCCTCATATCAGATATACTCTCAGACAGAGAAGCACGAAGCTACACATTCAGTCTTGAGAATCCGCTTTCCACAAAATACTGGAGCGCTGTAAAAACAGGGACGAGCAAGGACATGAGAGATAACTGGTGCATCGGATATTCAGGCAAATATACTGTAGGGGTATGGGTCGGCAACTTCTCAGGCGCTGCGATGTGGAATGTAAGCGGTATTACAGGCGCTGCACCTGTCTGGCTTGAGGTTATGAACTATCTCCATCGGGAAAATCCGGTTACGCCGCCTAACCCGCCTTCAGGAGTGTTTGCAAAGAGGATCGAGTTTCAGAATAGCATAGAACCTTCGAGGGTTGAATGGTTCATACAGAATACCGGGCCAACAAGTCCAGTCCCGGATGAAACGATAATTACTCTTAATACAGCACATGATTTCCCTCATATCCTCTATCCATCTGACGGGACCACAATCGCTTTAGACCCTGATATCCCGCTCGATAATCAATATATATTCTTTGAGGCAGAGACCTCCCGCAACGACCTCGATTGGATCCTGAACGGACAGAGTATCAACAGGACATTCCAGCCGGCACTTTCATGGCAGCTTAAGCAAGGCAAATATCTGTTATCTCTTGCAGATAAACAAAAACGTGTTATCGACTCTGTTGTGTTCCAGGTGAGAGGCGCAAGTTATGCTCAAGAATGAAGTCCGTAAAAATGCTATTTTTTGTGGTAGAATTGTTTTAAATATTTATAAAAAATACTGATGCAATGGTTGTCATTATCCGGCTTGACCGGATAATCCAGCTTTTCCCTGAATATTATTGGTACTGGATTCCCCGATCAAGTCGGAGAATGACTAAAGAAATAAGGAAACAAAAACTAATATAAATTACAGTCAAAAAAGAGAGAAGGGGGGAATATGATAGCACTACTTGGTATCCTTGGAATTTTATTGGCAGTTATCTTTGTTGGTATAGCTATTTATAACAAGCTCGTCAGGTTACGTAACACGGTAAAAGCCTCATGGTCAGATATCGATGTCCAGCTCAAAAAGAGATATGACCTTGTCCCGAATCTCGTCGAGACGGTCAAAGGCTATGCCACACACGAAAAATCCACATTTGAAAATGTTACAAAGGCAAGGTCGATGGCCATGCATGCAACAGCTCCTGCTGATAAGGCAAAGGCAGAAAACATGTTCATGGAGACCTTGAAAAGTTTGTTTGCCATTGCTGAGGCATATCCTGAACTGAAGGCAAATGTAAATTTCATGCAGCTTCAGACACAGCTGAAAGAACTGGAAGATAGTATCGAGTATGCAAGACGTTATTACAATGCCGTTGTGCGCGATTTCAATATCCTTATTGAATCTTTTCCTTCAAATGTTGTTGCATCATCGTTTGGATTTAAACAGGAAGAATTTTTCGAACTCGAAGCGCCGGAAGTTGAGAGAAAACCGGCAAAGGTCAGTTTTTAATGAAAAGATACCCCTCTCTATCCTCCCTCGCAGAGGGAGGAATTAAGGGGTATGTTATGCATTTTGTGTCATGTGTAGTATTTTGCGTATTCATACTCCTCACAGCATCAGCATCAGCTCAGGATTTCACAATCAAAAAATACCATTCTGATATAACCATCAGCGAAGATTCCTCATTTATGGTAAAAGAGATTATAGATGTTGAATTCCACCGGTTGAAGCACGGTATTTATAGGGAAATCCCGTGTAAATATGTTGATGACTTCGGCAAGACCGTTAAAACTCCGTTAAAAGTAATATCCGTGACTGATGTAACAGGAAAGGAATGGAAATACAATGTCAGCAGGAAAGGCAATCTTGTATACATAAGGATCGGTGATCCGAATAAGTATGTGGAGGGGAATCAGACATATGTAATTACATATGAAGTTGAAAACGCTCTGCTTTATTTCAATGACCATGACGAACTTTACTGGAATGTGACAGGAAATGAATGGAAGGCGGATATAAGGGAGGCATCTGCTGCTGTAAAGTTAACTGCAAAGGATAAGAGTGCGAATCTCTGGGCAGCCTGTTATACAGGTGTCCGCGGGTCGAGGAGTTCTGAATGCAGCTTTGAGACATCAAACAATATCGGGGAGTTTTCTGCTAAGAAAAGGCTGAACTTAGGCGAGGGACTGACAATCGCATTTGGATGGGATAAAGGGCTTGTTTCCCCTCCATCAGCATGGAAGAAGTTTTTGTGGTTTATTGATCTCAGAGAGAACTGGATATTTATCATGCCTTTTTTCTCGCTGATAATCATGATAAATATCTGGCGCTTAAAGGGAAGAGATCCCAGGGTCAGGGAGGCGGTTGCCGTAAGGTATGAACCCCCCAAATATAACAATCTGCCGCTGACACCCGGCGAGGTTGGAACACTTATTGATGAAAAACTTGATTCGAGGGATATTACTTCCACTATTGTCGGTCTGGCGGTTAAGGGTTATATAAAGATAGAAGAATCAAAGACAGAAGGGTTGATATTCGATTCAACAGATTTTTACCTCGCAAAGGTTAAAGCGCCGGATGATAACCTGAGCCATTTTGAGACAATTCTCATGAGCAAGATATTTACGACAGAAATGCCGGGAAGAATGGTCTCTGATATGAAGAATCAGTTTTACAGGGAGTTGGATTTATTGAAAAAGACCCTGTACGGAGAATTAATCAGTAAAAGATATTTTCTTGTCAGTCCTGAAAAAATAAGAACTGTCTATATAACAGCAGGGATTTTTCTTGCAGTGCTCTGCAGTGTTGTTTTTGCGTTGCTTGTATCACCCGGGAAGGGCATAGTTGCAGGCATTTTAGCAGGCCTTCCTGTACTTGCATTTTCAAGGGCCATGCCTGCAAAGACACAGACAGGCGCCTCGGTATACATGGATATCCTTGGTTTTCAGGAATTCATGGAACGGGCGGAAAAAGATCAGCTTGAACGTATGCGGGATAAAGATCTCTTCTCAAGGTTCCTGCCGTATGCAATTGCCCTTGATATCGTGGATAACTGGGCAAAGGCATTTGAAGGTATTTATCAGGAACAGCCTCAATGGTATAGTTCTCACGCTGGTCTCAGGACATTCAATCCATATCATTTTTCACGCTCTATAAGCTCAGCAACCTCAAGTCTTGCCTCGGCAATGTACTCTGCCCCAAGGAGCAGCGGCATCAGCGGCGGAAGCTGGTAAGGGTTCTGTCTTTTTAAGAGCTTCCGGTTTTTTTGTCTGTCATTCCCGCTTGTCGGGAATCCTTCCGGAGCATACGTTTTATACAACAATACAGTAAAGCAAAAAAGATTCCGGACAAGCCGGAATGACATATTTGATACCTCGAAGCTCTGCTGCGTGGTAGTTCATTTTTATTTCGATATGATATATGTTTACTCTGCCCCTGTCTTCAGTTATAATTTTTATCATGCGCAAAAGATTACTAATTTTCATTATCCTCATCATACTTGCGGCATTAGTCGCCTACAAAATAATTGCACATATCAAATCAAAGGACAACTTATTGACCGTCAGCGGAAGGGTTGAGGCGAGCGAGATCGAATTGGCTGCAAGGGTTTCGGGAAGGCTTGAGAGTGTCCTCATAGAGGATGGTATGATTGTCAAAAAAGGGGCTTCAGTTGCGCTTATTGAGGATGCGGAACTGCAGTCGAAGAAAAGAGAGCTTATCAATAGGATTGATGAGATCAATGAGAGACTCGGTGCTGCTGAACTGGACCTCGACTATACTGTAAACAGTGTTGACCATTCCATAGATGAAGCAAGAAAGGCTTTATCGGTTGCAGATGCCCGTCTCAAACAGGCAGAGGCTAACAGGGAAAACGCAGAAAGAGATTTCGGGAGATATACGAATCTTTTGGAAAAAGAAGTTATATCAAAACAGCGGTATGACAATGTAAGACTTGCTTATGAAATCTCAGGGGAAGAGGTTCATGTGGCCCTGAAAGAAGTCGAAAGAGCCAAGGTATCTTTGATGAAGGCAGAAGACTCAAAGAAGCTTGTGAAGGCTAAAGAAAGAGAATTGCTTGCGCTCAGTAAATCAATTGGCCAGTTGAAGGAAGGACTCCAGCAGGTTGAGATACAGATCGGCTATACCAGAATTAACGCTCCTTCAGACGGTATCATTCTAAAAAAGGTTTCCGAACCAGGGGAGGTAGTTACGCCGGGGGGTGTTATCGGTGTTATGATCAATCCTGAAGATATTCATATAAGGACCTATGTGCCGGAAAAATATATCGGAAAGATAAACCTCAATATGCAGGCTGATGTTTTTAATGATGCTTATCCTGATAAACCGTTCGCCGGCAATGTCTGCTATATTTCAGATAAGGCAGAGTTTACACCAAAAGAGGTGCAGTCCTACGAAGAAAGGGTAAAACAGGTCTTTGCTGTCAAGATCTGTTTCCCGCGGAAAGAAGACTCTGCATCAAAGAATAAAACACCGTATGAGGTCTTCAAAAAAGGAATGCCTGTAGATGTAAGATTTGGTATCAAAACCAGATAAATGGCCCCTCCTGTCATATCACTGAGAAATATTTCAAAAAAATTCAAGAAGGTTGAAGCACTAAACGCATCTTCTTTTAGCAAATCACTTACAAATGTAGAACAGAAAAGGGTTTAGGGGTGATTTAACATTTCTAATGTAGCCAGTAAATACAGCTATATAGCTTGACATGGTATGATGTAAACTGT
>JBAQLU010000026.1:0-2450 GCA_049302065.1 Thermodesulfovibrionales bacterium | reverse complement strand
ATGAACAGCCAGCCATGGAGGTTTGTCGTTGTCGAAGATGAGAAGGTAAAAGAAAAGCTCCTCGGCGCTGCGCTGCCGAATGCAAAGAAGATTCTGGAAAAGGTGAAAGATGTTGATCCGGAAAGATACGAAATGATAAAAAAACGCTATGGAGAGTTAAAAGATCCTGTTTACTATTCTGCTCCTGCGGTCCTCTTTGTTATTGGTTCCGGAAGGTATGCGGATCATTCATGTCCTTTAGCATGTGAGAATATGATGCTTGCTGCCCATTCATTGGGACTGGGAAGCTGTTGGGTTGGCTTCGGGGCCATGGTAACTGAGGATGCTGAGGTAAGAAACTTGCTTGAATTAGTGGAGGATGAGAGGATATTCGGGCCTATAATTCTTGGTTATCCAAAGGGTTATCCTGAACGACCACCCAAGAGAGGACCTCAGGTAAAATGGCTTTAGGATAACTTACGCTGCACTCAATGGAAATTATTTGTTATGCGTCTTTGATAATGGCTACAATAATTTTTTCAACTTTTTAAGATTAATTCTGCCACTGTTCAGAAACCGATTTCCCGGGGTGCTCTCGGGCACGGGATTACATCGCGGATATTGACCATTCCTGCAATGTATTGTACCAGTCTTTCAAATCCGAGCCCGAATCCTGCGTGAGGGGCTGAACCAAACCTGCGCAGGTCGAGGTACCACTGAAGGCTTTCGGCCGGAATCCCCGACTGCCTTAACCTCTCTTCGAGAACACTCAGCCTCTCTTCACGCTGGCTTCCGCCGATGATTTCTCCGATCTTCGGAACCAACATGTCCATCCCGGCAACTGTCCTGCCATCATCATTCAGTCTCATGTAAAATGCCTTGATATCTTTGGGATAGTCAAACACAATAAGAGGTCCTTTAATGACATTATCAGTCAAATACCGCTCATGTTCAGACTGTAAATCAGAGCCCCATTCGACCGGAAATTCAAATCTCTCTTTAGCACCCTGCAATTCTTTTATCGCATCCGTGTAAGACATATGGACGAAGGGTGTGTCTGCAAGCTTTCTTAATTCTTCAAGAGAAATTCTCTTGTAGTCGTTTTCAAGGAAAGAGAGTTCCTTTTCCCCTTTTTCAAGCGCCTTCCTGCAGAGAAAGCGGAAAAAATCCTCTGCCAGTCTCATATCGTCTTTAAGGTCAGCAAAGGCCATCTCGGGTTCGATCATCCAGAACTCTGAGAGATGGCGTGTTGTGTTCGAGTTCTCAGCCCTGAACGTTGGACCGAAGGTGTAGACATTTCCGAGGGACATCGCCAGAAACTCTGCCTCAAGCTGGCCGCTCACGGTCAGGAAGGCCCGCGTGCCGAAGAAGTCCTGAGAAAAATCTATCCCTCCATCGTCTTTCCCCGGAAGGTTTTCAAGATCAAATGAAGTCACTGAAAACAATTCACCCGCGCCTTCACAGTCGCTGGAAGTGATAACAGGAGTATGTACCCAGACAAATCCCCTGTCCTGGAAAAACTCATGGACAGCAGAGGCAAGTATATTGCGCAGTCTGAATACTGCTCCGAAGGTATTTGTCCTTGGCCTGAGATGAGCAATCTCTCTCAGGAATTCGAGGGTATGCCCCTTCTTTTGCAAAGGATATTTTTCAGGATCTGCCTCGCCAAAGACCTCCAGCTCAGAAACTTCCATTTCGAATTTCTGGCCCTTTGCCGGAGATTCTTTGAGTATGCCTTTTGCCAGGATGGCAGCTCCGGTATTTAAGCGAAGAAGCTGTTGAAATCCGGGTGCTCCGCTGTTTATGACAAGCTGAAGCGTTTCCTGTGTGGAGCCATCGCTCAAAACAAGGAAGGCAAACCCCTTTGACTCCCGCTTCGACCTCACCCATCCGCATACAGTAACCGGCTTCCCGAGATACTTATCAGAAAGGATATCTTTTATAAGGATCCGCTCCAAAACAACCTCCCCTGCTGCATTTCTCTGCATCCGCGGTCTGCTAACCGCCTGCTGTTTTCAGCGCCTCAAACCTTTCCTCAAACTCCCTTGATTTTACACCAAGCTCATCAGTTAGAGTTTCAAGCTCGTCAAAGAGGATGTCAATTTTACCCCTTAACTCATGAATCGAGACAGAAAGCTGTCTGATCGATTCTCCGTGCCCTTTTACAGAAGCCTTAATAAGCGCTTTTGTATCCTGCTCAATGTCCTTTTCAAGCCGGGTGATGGTTTCTTCTACTTCAACTATCCTCGACTGAATCGGCACGAGAGTTCTGGAGCGGCTGTTGATCAATTCAGCCTTAATCCTCCTTAAATCTTTCCTGTTTGTGCCGTTTCCCTTTTGCCCGGAATTCTGCCTGTTGGGGACAGTGGCCTCTGCCTCGTCTTTCCAGCCGCTTCTTTCGAGAAAGTCCTGGTATGTGCCCTCAAAAACCTTCACGCTGTCGTCATCGAAAACAATAAGCCGTGTGGCAA
>JBAQLU010000025.1:0-16730 GCA_049302065.1 Thermodesulfovibrionales bacterium | reverse complement strand
ATTTAGGATAACTTTACTTATTCATAATAAAAATTATATTCTTTTTTATAAATTTTCTTATTAAAATGAAGACTCCCCGCCGCAGAGACAACGGGGTATCTTAAAATCTCCCCTCCCTTGAGGGGAGGGGATGAAGGGGAGGGTGAAAACGGCTGCTTAATCACCCCCACCCTTACCCTCCCCCCTCAAGGGGGAGGGAAGTATAAGGAAACCCCACAGCAGAGACTGTGGGGTATTGAAAATTTAATAAAAAAATACGGTATGTTAAAGGGCATGCTGATTTCCGGGAAACGTTTTATCTATTCTGCAAGGGTAGCAATAAAAATATATATCTTTCAAATTACCCTGTAAAACAAAAGGAGGGATACATCATGTCTAAAAAAAGTTCATTAGAGCCTGTTGCACAAATCCGACCAGGGATGGGATAAGAACGTTTGTGCAACAGGCTCATAGGTTGTCAAAAATCTTTTACTTAAAATACCTGAAAAAACGCAGGCTGAAGCCTGCGGCTACCAATAACTTCACAAAAGAAATACAAAGAGTTCTTTTCTTCTGTTTTCTTCTTTTCCTCTCTGCCTGTGCAGTCAACCCTGTCACCGGTCAAAAAGAGTTTATGCTGATGTCGGAGCAGATGGAAGTTGACTGGAGCAACAGTGTTTATCCGAATGCGGTATGGGGTGAAGTTGGCGGCGGCGGAAGATATTATGACCCTGAACTGGAACGCTATTTATCTCAGACCGTGAATAAACTGAATGCAGTCTCTCACCGGTCGAACCTTCCCGTAGACTTCATCATACAGAACAGTTCGGTCCCAAATGCATGGGCCATCCCCGGTCATGTTGCAATGACAAGAGGGCTGGTTGCCAATCTCGAAAATGAAGGACAATTCGCCTTTGTTATGGGGCATGAGATGGGTCATGTGGCTGCAAGGCATTCCGCTGCCCAGATATCCCGGAGTATTCTTGTGCAGGTTGGCCTTGTTGCAGCAGGCATAGCTCTCGAAAACAAAAAGAATGCCGAATGGATTCTCGGCGCCGGAGCCATAGGCGCAAACCTCTTTCTTCTGAAATACAGCCGTGACCAGGAACTGCAGGCAGACAGGCTCGGCACACTGTACATGGCAAACACAGGGTACGACCCTAATGAATCGATCACGGCTCACTACAGGCTTGACAAGGTCGTTGACGAATATCTGAAGATGGTAGGGAAACAGAGCAGGGAAGCCACCTTTCTAAATGAATTGCTGACAACCCATCCGCCAACAAAGGACAGGGTGGCCACGATTAAGGAAACGATCAGGACCATGCAGCCTTATCAACGTTCAGGTGACGGGAAAAACGCTCATACTTTCCAGCAGATGACTGCAAGGATCAAACGCAGTCATATAGCATACTTATGGTATGACGTCGCCCTGAAGAAATACAGGGAAGACAGGACAGCCGATGCAGAGTATAACCTTAATCAGGCCTTTCAGATAGATGGGAACCAGTCACCGTTCTATAACCTGAGGGGCCTCATAGAGCTAAAGAAAAACAGGATATACGAAGCCAGGACTAATTTCTCAAGGGCGATTGACATAGACAGGAATTACCAGCCGGCCTATCATAGCATGGGCTTTTCATATTACCTTGAAAGGAACTACCAGACAGCGCTCAGCTATCTGAACAAGAGCCTTGAAATCTACCCTGACAACATTGCTTCTCACTACTTTGCAGGTATGAGTTATTATAGGCTTAAGGATTATGAGAATACTGCAAAACACCTTGAACCTTTCGCTTCAGCAAACAGCAAGCACAATGAAATTCACGGTATACTGGGAATCTGCTATGAGCAGACCGATGATAAGGAATCTGCATATCAGGAATACAGGAAACAGATCGAAGTTGCCCCTAACAGTGAATTGGGGCGTCATGCTGCTGAGAGGATGAGCGCTTTGGAACAGATATTCAAGAAGGAAAAAGAAGAGAAAGAAAAAGAAAAAAAGAAAAAGAAAAAATAGCTTCTTCTTTGTGACTGTCAGCACAATTTCTCTGAAGGAATGGCGGAAGAGCAACACATACTGAGGATGCCCTTGAACCGCAAAATGACTTTATATAAATTATGTTTTTTATCTCATTGCCATCTCCCTGATATCTGCACAGACCATTACTCCAAACTCGTTTACAGCCGAAAAAGTAAGGCAAGCATGATCAAAATATTTTTCTCTCTTGTTAGTTTGATTTTGTTCCTTCCATCCGTTCTTTTCGCAGGCAGTTACAAAGATAGCGTCATAACCATCGCAGTGAATTCAGAACAATGGATTACAGATGAGAAGTCTTCTTCAGAGAGCAAATCAGGTAGTAGTCCCGCTGAGAAAAAAGATACCAGGCTCTCGCTTGAAGAACAGGAAAAATTGGCGAAAGAACTTTACGGGATCATGGCAAAGACCGACAAATGGGAGACCGATACTTTCATTAAACTCCACAATCAGGTCATTGAGCAGTGCCCCGATACAAAGTGGGCCCAGGAGTCTCTGTGGCGTCTTTCAAATCTATATTTATTGGCAAACGATCCACCTGAATATCAGAAGATCACTGAACTCATGGAAAAGCTCATCAGCAAATATCCGGATTCACCACTCATTTCTGATGCAAAAAACCGCCTCCTTATATCATATGAAGAAACCGGCAATTACAAGAAAGCGCTTTCACTCTATGAGGACCTGTTTGAGAAAAATCCTGAAATAACCGAAAGCGATCAATATGCCGCTCTTCTTCTCGGTTATGCAAAAGCACTTGCTGAATCTGGCAATAAGGAGAAGGCGAGGGCAATATATCAGAAGGTGATCGATTTAAAGGATGCTGAAGACTGGTTAAAGGATATAGCGAGGGATGCATTATCCGGAACAGAGAAATCAGAATCGGGAGAAAAGAAATAGCAAGAATATATAATAATCACTATAAAATATCTCTTGAGTCTTCTGGCATTTTATGTCTATAATTTGTTTCAAATAAAAATTAAAAGGAGGGTTTTTTATGGGTAACAGAAACAGGTTATTTGCACTATGCATTATTCTATGCTGTGTCTCTTTGATGCTCTTTGCGGGATGTGCAAAACCACCAACGCAAGAGGTTGAGAGCGCTGAAAAGGCGATAGCAGATGCAAAAAAAGCAGAGGTTGACCTTTATGTTCAGGACATTTTTGCAAAGGCTGAAAATTCACTGAAACAGGCAAAGGAACTGATAACACAGAAGAAGTATAAAGAAGCAAAAGCTGCAGCTGAAGAGGCTGCAAAATTTGCACTGGAAGCGCTTACCCACGTCGCGCCGAATAAGTTAAAAATGAAAGAAGAGGCTGCTCAAAAGATTTCAGCGGCAGAGACGTTAATAAAAGAAATAAAAGATCTTGCTTCCAGGGCGATCAAGAAAAAGGTTGGGCCAAATCAGGATGAACTGAAAACCACTATCGGCAATACCGAACTTGAAATGGTTAATATCAATGAAAGCATGAAGACTGAGAAAATACGTCAGGCATATGACAAGATTGTTGTTATGCTCGAACAATTACAATCGCAAAAAGAAACCCTTACTGCGGCTTTAGAACAAAAAAAGACAGCCGGAGACACCAAACAGATGAAAATGCGGTAACTTTTGCGTGAGAGGAAGCCCTCTCACTAAAACTGCTATACAATAGGATAAGGGACGGCAATTAACCGTCCCTACCCTAACCGCCAATCATAATGTTTTCCGAAATCATTCAGGACCCGCAGAAATCATCCTCGGGAATCCTTCTGATTCCCCCTTAGAAAAGGGGGGCAGGGGGTTGTTCTTCAGAAAGATTCCCGACCAGCGGGAATGACATAATAAGGAATATATTTACCCCGATGCAGAGCATCGAGGAATTCTTTCATTAAAGGAGAATGTTGTTCAGGAAAGAGATGGGGTGAGGGAAATAAGAAGTTTGGGGCTTGAAACGATGAGGCTGCCTGAAAAATAGCAGCTACTGTTTCTTTCAGCTGAGGGGGCACGTGTGTTGGGGACGTTGGCAGAGGCAGGCGTGAACCTGTTGGCGTTCTCTGGGTTCCCAAACGGCAGGAAGGCTCAGCTTGATTTTATTCCCGAGGATGTAGCTTTGTTCAAGAAGGCTGTCAAGGCAGCAAAGATACAGACTCACCCTCAGAAGTTCGGGTTCTTAGCCCAGGGGAATGATCGGAAGTGTGCTGTGGCTGACCTGCTCAAAACGCTGGCGGCCAAGAACATTAACGTTACGGCCATTGATGCTGTGTCGGCTGGCGCAGGTCGCTACGCTGCCATTCTCTGGGTCAATCCCAAGGATGTGAACAAGGCTGCGAAGGCACTTGGTGCGAGTTAGACACATTTTTTCCATCAACTTGTTGTCCAGTACATAGCGAAGGGCTTGCCGGTTTCGGCATGTTCTTCGTATATTATGTTGTGGGTAAGGAGTGGTTGTCATAATGTTGGCTCCACCCCTTTTCTTCTCCCTTCCTTTCTGTAACACTCCCTCCTCAAACCTGATATAATTGTGTTAAGTACCTAAAAATCAACAGAAGATAAGTTGTTGCTTTTTTAAGTCAAGTGTAAAGTTTTCCGCAAGATTACTGTCGGAATTATTTACATTATTAAATATTTTAATCCTTTAAAATAAATTAATCATGTTGAAACAAGAAGTTATGTTTTGGGTATGGAAATTGCTTATATATAAATAGCTGTTCTGGCGCTTTACAGAAGGTTAGCGATATAATAGTTACAAGAATTCAAAAAAGAAAGGATGTAAATAAGATGAAAGAAAAAATTTATTTACTTATAACGATAGTGTGTGTCGTTCTGCTCTCCTTGTCCAGTAATGTTTTTGCAGTACCTATGACTTGGAGCACCAATGGTCATGAGTACGAAGTAATTATTCTGCCTGATAGCTCTTGGTTTGCTGCACAAACAAATGCACAGAGTTTGGGTATTGGCTGGGACTTGGCCACAATCACTTCTTCCGGCGAACAGGCGTTTATTAACAGTCTGATAACTTCGGCTACAACTTCTACTGGGATTGTGCAGTATTGGGTCGGCGGATTTCAACCCCCTGCATCGGTAGAGCCTGGTGGCGATTGGCAGTGGATTAATGGTGAAGGCCAATTTTGGAACAACGGTCCACTGTCAGGAGTGTATTCTAACTGGGGAACAGGAGAGCCGAACAACGTTGGCGGGCAGAACCACGTGGCTTTGGATAGCCGTTATGGATGGGGCTGGGATGACAACGACCAGTACCTGATCGGATATGTCCTGGGTTATGTTGCCGAAAAGTCCAATCCCGTGCCTGAGCCTTCAACATTGCTTTTCCTATGCAGTGGTCTAGGTCTTGTAGGAGTTGGGCTTTTGAGGAAAAGATTCAGGAAATAGTTGATCCAACAGTAAGCATTTCAAGGGCAGGGCCAGCAATGGCTCTACTTTTTTTATTACTAATTCAACATTACTTTTGATAATCGTTAATCTTTATCTCACCTTCAGGCGCAACAATTGAAGGTGAAACAAATAGTCTATGTAAGACTCCAAATATTTAGATTTCTCGAAGATATTGAGAGAAACAGGGGGCAGCAGTCCTAAAAATCAAAAAGTTTCTTTATAGTACACTCTTTCGAAAGCTTCTGATCCCATGTTAATCAAGACTTCTTTTACATATATGTGATTCTACTATTCCCTTAGCTCTAATTCAGGCTGAAAAGCCCCTATAATCTTCCATTATTACACAGAAAAACCAAAAATGGTTATTATTAAAGAAATTATAATTCATGGGGGGCGCATGAGATTATATTCTGATATAACATACAGAAAAGAATTCAGGCTGATAAACAAATTATTCTTCAACAATAAAATCTTACCTATTTTTTTCATTATTATCTCTTTCTTATGGTACGGGGGAATAATACAGGATTTGAGGCTTCGAGGATTTGAAGGAAAAGGATAATACTTGTGAAACCACATACGAAAAAATCTCCACATATCAATTCCAAAGCGTGGTCATATACACCATTTAAAGGTCTTAAAGATATTTTCAAAAATAGTGCTTCTCCAGTCCCCGAAAAAAAGAGCAGTAATATCAAGACTGATCAGGAGATATTCTCCGAGGCTATGGCTGATGTCAAAGAGATAAAGGAGTTCAGAAAAATTCCTCCCAAAATACCGCCAAAGATCAAACCACTCCCTGTAACGAAAGATGACTCAATTGAGATATTAAGACAGATAGTGCAGGGAGAAGGAAAAATAAGACTCTCAGACACCGGTGAATATATTGAATGGTTCAGTCCCCATATAAGAAAAGATATTGCTCAGAAACTTCATGAGGGCAACTTCTCTGTTCAGGACCATATTGACCTGCATGGAATGACATTGCTTGGATCAGGGTCATCAGGGTCAGGTCTTGTTTCTTGCAGACACCCTGGTGCTATTTTGCTGTTATAACAATTTCCAGTTGTGCTCTGCAGCATCATCGGCATGATAGTGGGCGTTTGCTCCTGTGAGTACTTGGCATGGGATAAAGAAGATACAGCGTCGTTTAGAGCGGGCCCAGTAGTTTAGCGTCCCTGGCCCTTTTGGTTAAGTGCCTCAACCGAGGCTGCGCCTCTGCTTTTGAACTATCTTATAGCTGAGCAAAATATCAACAGGAAGATGCAATATGCTCTACTGCATCCTCAGCCTTCACCTTCACAATTTGTTTTGTCTTCCTATCCTTTATCTCTATAAGTCCTTCTTTAAGGTTCTTTTCGCCGATAATAATATGGATGGGTACGCCGATAAGGTCCGCGTCTTTGAACTTGACCCCTGCCCTCTCATCCCTGTCATCGAGAAGCACTTCAAAGCCTTTATTAATAAGATCCTGATAGAGCTTTCCGGCAATCTCCAGGGTTTGTGCATCGTTCATGTTGATGGGGATTATTTCCATATCGAATGGCGCGATGCTCCTGGGCCAGATAATGCCGTCCTTGTCGTTGTTCTGCTCGATCGCGGCAGCAGCGATCCGCGCAGGTCCGATGCCGTAGCTTCCCATGATAAGGGGTTTCTCCTGCCCTTTTTCGTCAAGATAGAAGGCCTTTAACGGCACAGAGTATTTCGTTCCCAGTTTGAAAATATTCCCGATCTCGATCACCTTTTCTATCCGTATGGGCGCATTGCATCTGGCGCACAGATCGCCTTTCTTTGCAAGGGTTATGTCATGCCAGTCGGCAGTGAAATCCTTTCCGGGCCTGATACCCTTTGCATGATAATGCGGCTTGTTCGCACCGCTTATATATACCCCTTCCTGAATGGAAGTATCGGCGATAATCCTGATTTTCTGGTTCATCGGCCCGATGAAACCGGCTTCAACCCCGAGGATATCCTTCACCTCCTGCTTTTGCGCAGGCCTGTGCGTGCCGATGATCCTGTTCATCTTCTTTTCGTGCATTTCCTGATCCCCCCTGACAAGAGCAAGAACCGGCCCGCCATCACATATAAGGAGAAGGCTTTTCAGGAAGTATTCGGGCTTGATCTTCAGGAAGTTTGACACTTCCCCGACAGTCCGTTTCTCGGGTGTGTGCACTTCTTCAAATGCCCAATCCTTTATCTCTGTTTTCTCAGAATTCGAAAGGGCAAGCTCAACATTTGCTGCATAGCCACAGGAATCGCAGAGCACAATCTCGTCCTCACCTGCAGGGCTCGGCGCCATGAACTCATGAGAAACCGCGCCACCCATCATGCCGGGGTCTGACTGAACCATTGAGAACTTAAGCCCGCACCGTGAAAAGATCCTGTGGTAGGCCTCGGCATGGAGCTGATAATTTTTTTCGAGTCCCTCTTCGTCTGCGTCAAAACTGTAGCTGTCTTTCATGAGAAATTCCCTTGTCCTGAGAACACCGCTCTTTGACCTTGCCTCGTCTCTCAGCTTTGTCTGTATCTGATACCACACCTGCGGGAGGTCCCTGTATGAGCGGATTTCTCTCTGTGCAAGCCACGTCATGATCTCCTCATGGGTCATGCCGAGGCACATGTCACGACCGGTACGGTCTTTAAGCCTGAACATCTCTTCCCCGATAGTAAACCATCTGCCGGTCTCCTGCCATACTTCTGCCGGATGCAACGCAGGCAGTGCAATTTCCTGTGCGCCTATAGCGTCCATCTCCTCCCTGAGAATCCTGTTTATCTTCCGCATGACAGAAAGCCCGAGAGGTAGATATATATATAGACCTGCAGCAAGCTGCCTGACGTATCCTGCCCGCAGCATGAGAATATGGCTTATCGCCTCTGCATCAGCAGGCACTTCCCTTAAAGTTGGAATAAGCATCTTCGAGAAACGCATAGAATCCTCCAGAGAATAAAGTATGATTAGTAGACTAAGGCATTGTGAGGAGAGTGTCAAGATATCCCCGTCCTTGGTCTGAAAGACAATATGCTGAGCATCCTTTCGTATAAAAAAGGATACGAGCCATTCGGGGGTTGTACAACCTTTGGCTGCGGGGCTGCCTTCAATTTTCTTTCGGTGCTTTCAGACGGTGAGGTGCATGCCTGCAGGAAGTTCCCGTCACCCGTAGGGAACATATTCCGCCAGAGCATCACAGAGATTTATGATTCACCTCAGGCAGAACGTTATCGTGCAGGATGCACAGAATGCCATAACTGTAAACTCCACCCAGTCTGCGGAGGATGTCTTGCTGTCTCACACAGCCTCGGACGCAATATTTTTGAAGAAAAAGACCCTTTCTGTTTTATCGGCAATTAACCTGCAAAAGCATTTTCTGCCGGACTGAGTGTTAAGAAGTTTTTCCATTTTGTCCCTCTATTGTCATTTGCGCCCCAACTTTTTCGAGTCTTGCGGAGTTGTCAGATAATTCTCACGCGAAACATCGTTTCGGTGTTGGCGCAATCAGTTTCGTAGTTTTTTCCATCAGAGGCCGGCAATTTCAGTCCGTGACAAAATGTCACGACCTCGCTTCCTTCTTCTTTGAGTCTTTGTTTTAACTTTCTCCAGTATGCTCCCGCATCGGCACTTTCTGTGAGCGCCCAACATACATCAATAATAGAAAACCACCATTCATTATTGTGGAGTGTCTTTCTAATCTGCCTTCCCTTGAAAACAGCCAAATGTGTTTCCGTCATTCAACCTCCTTTCCCAATTCACAAGCCTCCTGCCATGCAAGCATGTCATCAAACATCTGGTAAGACTGAAGCTTCCGATACCCGCCATGAGGCGGGATGAGCTAAGGGAAATCTTTTGAGTCGGTCATTCTGTTTTACCTCTTATTTTTTATAGGCACTAAATCTTTTCAATGATAACATTGTTCGGATTAAATATTTCCGGCGTTAAACCAGAAAGAGTCTTAAGCTTTATCGAATAATGCTCAATCTTCTTCGGGTCAGTTACTCCTTCCTTAGGCGCAAAGCTGAACTTTGTCGCAATCGTCTATTTTGGGTTTCCCTCGCTTGTATTCAACAGGAAAAGGTATCCACGACCCATCATCCGTCTTGTGAAATTCGACTACATCAGCCTTGCCGATGAGATCCGACTCCTGAAAGCTTTCGGAATTGCAGGGTCGTTGGGACATTGAGAAGAGTCTCCCGATTACATGCCTGAGGGGGGACACATTAAAAGAACTTGAAGAAAATCTATCGGCGTGATGTTGACAGAAGTCAACACCTCCGGGCATCCTGTTTATTCTGTGGAGTACAAGCGAAAATCAAGAAGGCGTTTCAAATGTCAATAAGCAAGTCTGACCCCTGACCCATACTGACCCATAAGAAATCTCCACCTCCTTTGCTTGAACTGCTGTTACACCGACAGCCCGCGCAATTAATCTGGGGGTTGATATCGATGGTTTTCCTATCGCAGTAATTGTTATATCTAAAGTCTCCTTTGGATTCAGCAATGGTAATGATGCGCTAATTTGGGAGCTATCCTGAATGACGTTAGACAATAGGTTCCGATCTGAAAATCTAACCGTTTCAATTGCACCCGTGTCAAAAGCAATTTCAAGTGAAATATTCTCAATAGCCTTATTCCCAGTATTTTTTAATTTGATTACAAAGTACTTTCCTTCACCATTTTCCCTGGGAAATAAACCCGATTCAATTAAGTCATATTGCAACGAGAGCCTTTCCTTCTTTATGCGCCACAGGATTAAACCGCCAAGCAATGTTACGAGAAGTGAAAGTATTGCCGGAATTAAATATTGTGTCATTTGTCCCTTCTTTTAATAAAACTACTCCTCATGTTATGCCTTTCGAAATGGGGCGCTACTGTCATTCAAAATTCCCCTATCATCTGCAATGAGCTTTTAACTTGATAATATCCGAACTCAGGTTCGTCTATACCCCCAAATTTGGTATAAAAAGCGAATTTTTTTAGTCTATCCTCACTATAGATTACCAATCAAATCTACCTTTCTTTGGTAATTTCTGTCAATGAGGACTTCAGGAAGAAACAAGCCTTTTCGCTGTAGCAAAACCCTTTCCTATAAAGGACGAATTCTTCCCATCTGGTATAATGTGTTTATAGTCCGAAAGACCCTGTCAATGGGAGGTGAAAGATGTACTTTCCTCACATATTCGTGGAAGGAAAAATCGGGACGTGTGTTTTAAAAAATCGTCTTATCATGTCTTTATATCCGACAAAATACTCGACTGACAGTAAAGTAAACGAACGGATGATAGAATTCTACAGGGAGAGGGCACGCGGCGGTGTTGCCATGATTGTGCTTGACTGTCCATGCCTTGATTTTCCACGCGCGTATAAAGGTCCCAATGAACTGCGATTTGACATTCCCGAGTTTGCAGAAGGGATCAAGAATCTTCTCAATGTAATTCATTCAGAGGGTGCAAAAGCGTTCATGCAGCTTAATTACCCCAAGGAGCGGATCTTTGGCCATGAGGTCCCCGGAGCCAAGCAGAAAGGGAATATATGGATTGCCCCTCTGATAAAAATTATGACTGCTGACGAGGCAGAAAAGATATTGCAGATAATGGCGCATGCTGCAAAGCGGGCCATGGATCTGGGATATGACGGAATAGAGGTCCAGGCGAGTTACGGGGATCTTATATCACAGCTCCTTTCACCACTTTCAAACAAGAGGACAGATGAGTATGGCGGAAGTATTGAGAACCGTATGAGGTTTCTCATAAACCTTATAAAGCTTATTAAACAGGAAGCCGGGAATGATGTTCCGGTAGTGGTTAAACTTGTCTGTGATGAGTTTGTTGACGGAGGGCTGACACTTCGGGAGACCGCTGTAGTTGCTCAACAGATAGAACGCGCAGGCGGCGATGCGATACTTGCAAATGGAGGGAATAAAGCCACTAAAAGGATGACTATCCCTTCACACTATCTTCCTTCCGGGCCTCTTGTTCACCTGGCAAGGATGATAAAAAAGGCGGTTACCATTCCTGTTATTGCAGTCGGAAAGATTCACACGCCGGAGCTTGCAGATAAGGTCCTTAAAGAACAGGACGCAGATTTTATTGCGATGGCCCGGCCGCTTGTTGCTGATCCGCATCTGCCCAAAAAGGCAGAAGCAGGAATGACCGAGGATATTCGATATTGTCTCTCGGACCTTGAAGATTGCGCGGACAAGGGTGTGAAAGGATTAGGAAGGAGCTGCACAATAAACCCCTTTTCCGGCCAGGAATATCGCCTGAAAATAACTCCGGCCTCAGAGAAGAAGAAGGTGGTAGTTGTCGGCGGCGGACCCGCAGGTATTGAATGCGCAATTCTCGCGAGCCGGAGAGGGCACGAGGTTATCCTTTATGAAAAAGGGGAGTCCCTCGGCGGGCAGTTGCATCTTGCCTGCAAGGCTCCATTCAAAGAAGGGATAAATAATTTTTGCAGATATTTGAGACATTCCATCGGGAAGACGAATGTGCGAGTCATCTTGGGAAAGGCTGTTTCTCCCGAAGAAATCCTTTCTGAAAAGCCCGATGCGGTCATCATTGCCACAGGTTCGAAGTCGTGCCTTCCGCGTATTCCGGGAATCGACCTGCCGTTCGTCGTCAATGTCAGATCGGTGTACGAAAGGGCATCTGTTCTGCCCGGAGTAAATATTGTTATCATCGGCGCCGGAGATATCGGTTGCGAAACAGCAGACATGCTTTCCTCGGAATCGAAAAAAGTGATGATTGTCGAATTGTGCAATGAGCCATTAATGAGGATGAAAGAAATTCCGAGGCAGGAACTCCTCAATAGACTGAAAGAGAAGGGCGTGACAATTTTTACTACGTGTAAGGTGGCGGCCGTTGAATATGGGAAAGTGCTCATAGAAGATAAAAGTGGTCAGGTAAAAGAACTGAAGGCTGATTCTGTCGTTGTTTCTGTCGGAAGCATTCCTGAGAATTCTCTCTATGATGTTCTCAAGGATAAGGTCAAAGAAATATACACAATTGGTGATGCAAAAGAACCCGGCAACATCGGGGAGGCATTGCGAAGTGCGACAGAAGTCGGGGTAAAGATATAGCCACAACCTTCAGGCTGCGCGCGGGTGCATACTTTTTGAATCTGTTGATTACGAAGGCTGAGGCCCTCGATTTCCAATTGAAATAAACACGGGTATTCAGTTGACTGCTATTTATTTCGATTCGAAAGACTCCATATGCGCAGAGCCTGATAGTATTTAATACGGAATGAACTTCTCAAAGGTTTCGATTTTTGCCCGGTGTTTATAAGCACCCATATAGAGGGCAGGTTAACTACGTATTCTATGAAACATTATTCGCGGCGGAACTCGGATACGGCGAGTTCAGCGGAACCCTCCAAATGCTCCTCTCTACGAGTCTTCAACAAGCCGGTGCCAGTCATCAACCGGCTTTCCTTTTATGCTGTGTGCGAAAATTCCATAAGCTCTCTTCATCATTCTTTCATTTTCCTTTCAGTCAGTTTTAACTTGTCAGTCCGTCATTTATGAGTTAATTTTTCAGTTCAGATTCCTGATAAACCGTTCAACATCTTTTTTGTTGAGAATTCGCAAAACTATAGGGCGATTGCCTTCAATCATATAGAACACCCGGTACTTGTCCACCCTGAGCCTGTAATAATCTGAATTCGTCCCTTTGATTTTTTTGATTGCTTTTCCTCTGGGAAAAGGGTTGTCCCTGAGTGCCTGTAATGCTCGAACAATCTTTCCGCAAACACCGTCGCTGAAGCCGTCAAGGTCTTTAATCGCAGGGGGTGAAAGGACGATCTGAAACTTATCCACGCTTTTTTTTTCTTTTAGACAGGTAATCTTCCAATGTCACGCCGCCCTTGCTCCGGTACTCTGCTTGTGCTTCCGCGAGCATGTCCTGAAGACCGGCGCTCTTTTCGAGGAGATAGTCTTCAAAGTCCTCCTCCGAGATCGCAGTGACAATTGCTCGCGGCTTGCCGTTTGAGGTGATAATCACAGCCTCTTTCTCGGCATTTCTCAATATCTCGGATGTCTTGTTCTTGAGTTCCCTAACATTAGCGAATTTCATTGCATGCCTCCATGTAGCTACATTTGTAGCTACTATGCCATATATCATGAACCTTGTCAACCAATTTCACCGTACCAAACCCTATATGTTCCAATGGGTTCGCTCTAAAAGCGGCAGCCATTTATATGCACAACTCTTTGCAGAACCAATAATCTGGTTGGAAAAAAGCATTGGAAAGTGTTAAATTAACTTATTCCGGGGAGGGAAATAATTTGCTGAAAAGAATGCCGATAACGCCAGTGGGTTATCAGAAGCTGCAGGAAGAACTTCAGAGGCTTCTGAAGGTAGACAGGCCAAACAATATAAAAGATATTTCGGAAGCAAGGGCGCACGGCGACCTGTCCGAAAATGCAGAATACCATGCTGCAAAAGAAAAACAGTCTTTCATAGAAGGAAGGATACAGGAGCTGAAAACAAAACTCGCCCTTGCTGATGTCATAGACCCTTCAAGGATTTCGCAGAATAAAATTGCATTCGGCGCAACGGTAAAGGTGCTTGACGTTGCTACTGATGAAGAAAAGAATTTCATGCTCGTTGGACCCGACGAGGCAGATGCAAAAATCGGCAAAATATCCATCAGTTCTCCTGTAGGGAAATCACTCCTGAATAAAGAAATTGGCGATGTGGTGACCATTAAGGCGCCCGCAAAAACAATGGAGTACGAGATATTAGAGATCAGCTTTGAATAGATACTTCAAGGCAAAAGTAATCGAAAACCTTTCCTTAAACAGCAACCATAATCTGCTTACTTTAGAACCTCTTGATCCTGCAGCAGAACCGAATCCAGGCCAGTTCTACATGATAGAAGCTGGTGATTCTTATGACCCGCTGCTCAAAAGACCTTTTTGTTATCTGCAGAAAACCCGGGAAACCATTCAGTTTCTATTCAGAATAAAAGGCAAAGGCACTTCATTGATGAGAACATTTAAAGAGGGGAAGGTCATCAGTGTCATCGGCCCACTGGGAAATGGATACCCTCTCCCGCGAAAAGAACGCACACCTCTCATAGTAGCTGGAGGAACAGGCATCATATCCCTCTTCTCTCTTATCGATAAACTCTCACATAACTGCCATGTTTTTTACGGAGCAAGAACCAAGGATGAACTGCTTCTGGTTCATGAACTGGAGAAACTCGGAAATAAACTGATCGTCTGTACAAATGATTGCTCTTTTGGTAAGGAAGGAATGGTGAACGAAGTTCTGGTGCAATTCCTGCGTGCCAATGAATCAATCAAAACTTCCTGTTTAATCTACACCTGCGGACCGAAACCAATGCTTCAGGAAATAACATCAATTGCTGTTCATGCAGGCATCAGGGGATATGTTTCTATGGAAGAGAACATGGCCTGCGGATTCGGCGCATGTCAGGGATGTGTTGTTAACACAATAAGCGGATATAAAAAGGTTTGCAAGGAAGGCCCTGTATTTCCGATTGAGGATATTGTATGGGCTTAGCGGTTGAGATAGGCAGCCTCAAACTAAAAAACCCTGTTATGACAGCATCAGGGACGTTTGGTTACGGAGAAGAATATTCTGAATTCCTTGACCTGAACATGCTCGGCGCTGTGGTTGTTAAGGGGATATCACTAAAGCCTATGGAAGGCAATCCGCCTCCGCGAATATGTGAAACACCATGCGGCATGCTGAATGCGATAGGCCTTCAGAACATCGGGCTAAAGAGATTCCTTAAAGAAAAGCTGCCTTACCTCAGGCAATTCGATACTAAAATAATAGTGAACATACTGGGCAACACTATCCAGGAATATGTAAGGCTTACAAAAGCACTCGATGATGCAGGGGTAGATGCTATAGAACTGAATGTGTCATGTCCAAATGTAAAAAAGGGCGGCATCATATTCGGCACTGATAAGAGAGCGCTATCGAAACTTGTATCAAAAGTGAAGGAATCCGCAGGGAAAACCCTTCTAATCACTAAATTATCGCCGAATGTCTCGGATATCACTGAATTTGCAGTAGCTGCCGAAGAATCCGGAAGTGATGCCCTGTCTTTGATCAACACCTTACGGGGAATGGCTATAGACATCGAGACACGCAGGCCGAAACTTGCGAACATAACCGGTGGTTTGTCAGGTCCTGCGATTAAACCGATAGCCCTCAGGATGGTATGGGAAGCATCGCAGTCAGTCAGGATACCGGTAATCGGCATAGGCGGCATTATAAATGCTCAGGATGCCATTGAGTTTATGCTTGCCGGCGCTACAGCGATACAGGTAGGAACCGGCAATTTTATAAACCCCATGGCAACTATCGAAATTATCCATGGTATCAGATCATATTCAGAAGGAAAGAATATTGATAATATCCGTGATATAATTGGTAGCGTACATGGAACAGCGGGCCATAATAACATTAACCTCTGATTTCGGCTATAAAGATCCCTTCGTAGGAATCATGAAGGGCGTCATACTCAGCATTAACCCTCTTGCTACTGTTGTTGATATTACTCACGGGATAAGACCGCAGAATGTCCTGGAGGCAGCTTTTGCAATCGAGACAGGCTTTAAATCCTTCCCCCATAAAACAATACATATTGTTGTTGTTGATCCGGGCGTCGGCTCTAACCGCAGACCTATACTTGTGGCAACTGACTACCACTATTTTATCGGACCTGACAATGGCGTATTTTCCCGTATTTATTCCTCAAGCGAGAGCTTTTCAGTGATTAATGTAACAGCAGAACATTACTTCCTGCCTCAGAGGAGTTCAACTTTTCATGGCAGAGACATATTCGCCCCTGTGGCTGCCTGGCTGTCCAAGGGGATCAGCATATCAAAATTCGGTGACCCGATATACAAGTATATGGAGGTGCCGATACCTGTTCCGGCAAATCCGTCTCAGCAAGTCTTAGAGGGTGAGGTTATTTATATCGATCATTTCGGCAATATAATTACCAATATAACTCAACAACAAATAGACGATCTTTACAGAAATAACCAGGAGAGCAACCTCAGGATTCTTCTAAAAAACAGGGTGGCGCCTCTTAAAAAACATTATTCTGAAACCGGTGACAGGGAACTCTATTCTCTTATAAACAGCTTTGGTTATCTTGAGTTTTTTGTGAACAGCGCTCATGCCTCGTCTGTCTTTGACATAAAAGTTGGAGAAAAAGTGGTTGTAACGGCAACTTACTAATACGGTCATTAGTAAAGCCACATACATCACCCTCCCCTTCATCCCCTCCCCTCAAGGGAGGGGTAGTATTATAACCCTCTCCCCTGGAGGGAGAGGGCAAGGGTGAGGGGGCTTAACTTA
>JBAQLU010000024.1:0-16402 GCA_049302065.1 Thermodesulfovibrionales bacterium | reverse complement strand
GAGTTAAAATGATATTATATGGACTATTTTTTGGCATGGATAACCTCCCTTGTTATCATCATGCCATAAAAGATAGAGAATATCAAGCATATAATACGTTAGTATATTTAAGAATATATGTACTTAGGTTCTCTTGGTTTTAAGACAAGCTCGGTATACAGATACAAGTCTGTCAATGTTTTGCGATGAACAAGATACAAAAAATAGTTTCTCATCATTTTTGAAAAGATTTACCATCTCTTTTTCTATATCGCTCTCTGTGTGAAATTTACCTTTGTCTCTCCCGATCATGGAGCCTTCCAGTATCAGGTAATCAATCTTTTGTGGAGGATGTTTCAGAAGATTATCAAACAGGACTTTCTTTCTTCCATGCCCTCTGAAGTCCCCTGAATAAAATATCCGTTTGCCTTCAGCTTCTATCAGGTATGCCAGTGCATCAAAGCCTGAATGGTCAACTAAATAGGGAGTTATTGTAAAATCTCCCTTTTTAAAAGTTTCCCATGCTTTAACAGTCTTAATATTCCCTAAATCATAATTAGTCTGTCCAAAGAAATAAGATACCTCTATCAGTGCCTTGCAACCTCTGCTCATATATACAGGGATATTAGGATTTATATAGGATAATAGCCCGTAATGGTCTTGATGAGGATGACTTAAAAGGACAGCATCTATTTGTGGAGGCTCATTATCATACAAACCCTTTATTCGGGGAAGGAACCCTTTCTTTAGCAATGCTTCTTTAGATTGTTTGATAATTTTTCTTGAATCGAGTTGTTCTCGGTTTTCATCAACTAAGGGCAATCCAAAGTCTATCAGTATTCTCGATTTATCGGATTGTAATTCTATGCAGGACCCACCAATTTCTTTTGCACCCCTATGAATAGTCAGTATCATTGAGGAGATTATCTTGCTTTTGACAGGTCAATTACATTCTTTAAATGGAGGATTTTTATCGAGGGGTCTTTTTCTTTCAGTGTAGCAATGCTCTTTTTAGCTAATCCTGAATAACCTAAGATAACAACGATACCTTCAACCCCAGGAATAATGCTTACATTCAGATCTCTATCGAATAGTCCTAATTTTTGTTTCTGCCTGAAGTTCAACTCATAGCATTTTTTATATGCTTTAAAATTCTGTTCTATACGGGCTGTATAGCCCTTTAATTGGGTAATGACATGACCTTTTAATTCGGGATTGTTCCCCAGTTTCACCTCTATGACACAAAACTGATAGTTGCTATCTGTCTGTTTCACTAACGCAAGCAAGTCCATCTTTGTTCTATCTGTCTTATCCAAAATCTGTCTGTCAATAATTATGAAGTCATCCCTTCCTATATTGTCTGTCATTATCATCTGTTCGAATATAACTTCTTCCTGAAAATTGACAGTTTTCACCTTCTGTGACATGGATGTTAAGTTACTTTGGCTGAACAGGGGATGCAGTTGCTCTTTGGGAAGCATAAAGGTTAAATAGGTGTCCTCCTGGGGCTTGAACCGTTCTTTAATTCTTTGGTCAATGAATTTGTGATGGATACGGATATTATATAAACCTGTCTTGGAGCTAAAAGATATTTTCCCTAAACTGTTACCTTTATAGTAGAGGTTGAAATAGTTGTCCCTGATTTGCAGGTCATACTCGAACCCAGATTGAAGAATCCTCTCTATCAGGAATCCAAAATCTGCTTTTATACTGTTAAAGACATTATCAGAAAAATATCTTTTTATAATCATGGAGATAGCCCCCTTCTTATTTCAGCAAGTCTCTGCAAGATTTTCAGCAGGTGTCCATCGTCAATAACACTAACTAAATGACCACTAACAAATCTGTCTGCTCTCACATGAGTAGTCAGCAATTTGATGATTGTCTCAAGATTTATATCGCCAATTAAGTGAGGGTCCTTTTGGTATTTTTCACATTCATCATGCCATGAAGTCCAATCGAACTCTTGAATGAAATTACAACGGTATAGTGTCGTGATGAATTCTGAGACTTTGTGACTGTAGATATAAGGTTCAATAGTTAAGATATTGGGTATGTTCAAAGGACTTTTATCGATCTCGTAGAACTTATTGTTTGGATTTGCAAAATAGGTCAGGTATTGCAGAACAGCATCAACGTCATGGGGTGTGATTATATTAGGGTCTACCTTTTGGTTCCTCAAAATTTCTCCCTGCTATTTTAATCACAATTTCATAGCCTTAATGATTTATTAATAATCCTCTTCTTCTTCATTATCTGTTTCACATTCAAATGATTCTAAATGCATTCTGAGAGCTTCAAAAGAATTTCCATGATCTTTAAGCATTTTGCTGAATTCGTAGATTATGTGATCATCCACCATAAATGTCTCAACGCTACTATGAACCCATTTCCTTACTAAATCATAATTCTCTTCAAGAAAGGCAAGTGCATCATCAAATAAACTACGATCTCTTTATCATCTACTTATTCAAAATCACAATCAATTTCTAACAATGCACCTTTGAACTCATAATCCAGCTGAGCATTCATTCCATCGAACTCAACATCCTCTCTAAGATCTTGAATAAAGTCTTCTACCAATATTGTTGTCCAATTGATTCCATTTTTCAGGTAAACATGTATTTTCTGAAAGACTGTTATCCCGTAAACATCTGCCACATTCACATCATTCAAGCTATTATCCAGGAGGCAAGGCTGTGTGAAGATTATAAAAACTCAACGTGGTTCTTCATGTCTTTTTGCTCGATTACATCCCATACCAGTTTCAGATTTCTTATCAAATCCCCTATCGAGTACTTCTGTTGATGAACAAATATAATCCCTTTATGTTCATGATTTACGGATAAAATCAAAAAATCATCGTCATGTGTAATAATGACCAGATTCTCTCTTTTTGCATATTCAAGTTGTTCTTCATCGGAAAGCCCGAGATTTCCCGTATCCCTTGCAGTGAAGACTTTCACCCCTCGTCTCTTCAGCCCTTCAGCTACTGCAATGTTGATGCTCTCATTTGTATAGTAGACAAGCTTAGCCAATAGATCTTTTCAGTTTGGAAGGGAATTTTTGAGAAAGCTTTCTGATATTCTCTTTTCTTTGGCTTATTTCGTTATCAATAGCAGCCCGGTTTTCATAATAGTATGACAGGGCATCGTGCAATGCCTCAAGACTCAGATGGGGATGGCCATCAATTATCTGATCCGGTGTAAAACCGAGCCGGTCATACTCTATTACCAAGTCAATAACCCTTAGTCTTGTACCAGCTATTACAGGGCTGCCTCTCGATATTTTGGGATTTACAGATATATAAGGATGTTTTAATTGTCTGGGAATCGCAACTTTCAGCATACAATATTCCTCCGCTTTGTGAAATTATACCATAAGACAGGCAAAAGGCAATTCAATGGAGATGACCTGTTGCGCTAATTTAGAACAACTGACGTGATACCAGCCAGTTTGTTTCAGAATCAGTTAGCTCAGGTATGGATAGTGTAACATCAATCAAAGTAAGCAGATCTAAAAAATTGTCATTCAGTCATCAGGCTTACAGCGAGGATAAAACTCAGATAATTATTCTAACCAATTTTCTTTCTTTCACTGGAACTCCGTTAAAATAATTTATCTATTTGTAAATTTCTCTTCTATGGCCTACTGACTGAATAACAATTACACCTGTCTCTGTTGTATATATCACCCTCCAATCACCTATCCTAAACTTATAAGATCCAGATAGATCTCCAGAGAGCGGTTCCGGGATTATGCTATTGAAGTGATCAGAAAACCATGAAATTTTATTAAGAATACGTTTTACTATTGAGTTGTCAATTTTTTCCAGATCATCTAAAGCATCTTTTGTCCATTCAACCTTAGGCAAATTTTTTTAAAACCTCTTCGTGGGAAATTCTTTTGGAAGGTTTTTTTAACCTCTGCTCTAATTTTGTTTTAAACTCTTTTCTTAATTGAAGACCTGAATCTGGATCACCAAGAATTTCAAGGAACTTATGTTCAATAAGATGTTCCAGGTCATCAACTGTCATATCCTTAACTTTGGCCATTCTTCACCTCCATTTATCATTATTATATTATTTTTATATCTTATTAACAATTTTTAATACAGATGGCACGACACAAATCTTCCTTTTGTCTCCTTCAATTCAGGCACAAGCTTATCACATGGGTCGAATCTTTTCGGGCATCTGGGATGAAAGGGGCAGCCGGGAGGGATATCTATCGGGCTTGGAACATCACCCTTGAGTATTTCTCTTTTCCTGCCGTCAGGTTTTATCCTGGGAGCTGAGGAGAGCAGTTCCACTGTATATGGGTGAAAGGGATTACTGAAGAGATCGTTTGTTCCTGCATGTTCCACTATTTTTCCGAGATACATTACAGCCACTTCGTCACTGAAATATTGCACTACTCTCAGGTCATGACTTATGAACAGAAACGATATATTGGATTGTTTCTGCAGTCCCTGAAGTATATTTAATATCTGGGCCTGTATTGATACGTCCAGTGCAGAGAGGGGCTCATCGGCTACTATTATCTTAGGTGAAACAGCAAGTGCCCTCGCAATGCAGAGCCTCTGTCTCTGCCCGCCGCTGAATTCGTGAGGATAACGATTCAGGATATCAGCCTGAAGCCCGACACTGTTCAAAAGGCTTACTACTTTACCCTGAAGATCGGGTTTTTTTACAAGCCTGTGTATTTTAAAAGGTTCAGAGAGGGTATCAAATACAGTCATCCTCGGATTTAATGATGCAAACGGATCCTGAAATATGATCTGTACCGATTTCCTGAATTGCAGCAGGGAGTCTCTTTTTAGATTCTGGATATCATCGCCCTGAAAAGAAATCCTTCCTGATGTAGGCAGACTCAGTCTGAGGATAAGCCTTGCGACCGTTGATTTACCTGAGCCACTTTCTCCAACCAGACCAAATACCGCGCCGTCTTTCAGAGAAAAAGTTATTCCATCTACAGCTTTTAGCCACTCCTGCTTTGCAAATGCCTTTCTTTTAACCGGGAAATATTTCCTGAGATCAATTACATCAATGATTCCCATTGCATCTCCTCTGATCTTATACACCTTGCAAAATGTCCCGTAAGGATTTCTCTTAAGGCCGGCTCCTCTTTCCTGCAATCAGGAATCATGTACGAGCATCTGTCCGAGAACTTGCAGCCGGTTGGAAGTTTATCCGGCCTCGGCACAGAGCCTGGTATGGGTTTCAAAGGAATGCCTTTGGTTTTCGGCAGGGATTCAAAAAGGCCGATAGTGTACGGATGCTTTGGATCATCAAGTAAAGTTGAGACCCGGGAAATCTCCATCAATCTTCCTGCATACATGATGGCAGCCATATCAGCATTTTCGGCAATAACACCAATATCATGGGTTATCAGTAAAATGGCCATATTCTTTTGCTCTCTGAGAGCCCTGAGCAGGTCAAGTATCTGCGCCTGGATAGTTACATCAAGGGCGGTTGTCGGTTCATCAGCAATCAGCAGAGAAGGATTACAGGCTATAGCCATGGCAATCATGACCCTCTGCCTCATCCCGCCGGACATCTGGTGGGGATACTCCTTAATCCGTATCTCTGGTGATGGAATTTTTACAGCCTTAAGAAGTTCAATTGTCTGTGCAATTGCTTCTTTTTGTGAGATTTCCAAATGAGTTGTAAGCACTTCTGCTACCTGGTAACCAATCGTAAGAACAGGATTAAGTGATGTCATCGGCTCCTGGAATATCATCGCAAGTTCTTTTCCCCTTAATCTTCTCATGGATTCGTTGTCAAGCTTCAGGAGATCTTTGTCTTTAAAGAATATCCCGCCATCTGCAAATGCATTATGGGGAAGTATACCCATAATAGATAATGCTGTTAGGCTTTTACCGCACCCGCTCTCTCCGACAAGGCCGAAGACCTGAGTCTCTTCGATCTTGAAATTAAGAGATGATACAACCTTTACGGGTTCATTGGTTGATTTGAAAGAGATGTTAAGGTCCCTTATATGCAGGAGGGACACAGCAGACTACTTTTCCTCTTTTTTGAGAAGCGACAGATATGCCTTGGCTTCTTTCAGGTCGGGGTTTTGCTTAAGCGCCTTTTCCCATTCTTCAAAGGCAAGACCTGCAAGACCTTTCATATAATAGCTAAGGCCAAGCTGGGTCCAGGCAGGACCATACTGGGGATTGATCTCTTTTGCCTTTGCAAAATGGACAATGGCGTCTTCTACGAGTCCCTTGTTCCTCAATGCTATTCCAAGCTTTGTATGTACATCAGGAAGCCGCGGGTATAACTTTATCGCCTTTTCATATTCTTCAATTGCCTCGTCGTTCATGCTGAAATCAAGATAAATATTGCCGAGCTTATAGTGTTCATTGGCAAGCTTCCCTGAAATAAAGGGATCAATGGCGGATGGAGTAGGGTGTGCTCTCTGAGCAGCAAGCGAAAATACTTCCTGGGCCTTCTTAAACTCTCCCATGTCATTATAGGTAATGGAGAGATTTAATGATGCTTCAGTATAACTGGGGTTTATCTCGAGCGCCTTTTTGAAATATTCTGCTGCTTGTTTGAAATCTCCTTTGAGGTGCGAGATTACGCCAAGCTTGTTGTGGACATCGGCATATTTAGGATTTGTGCTGACAACATTTTTTAAAATCAGTTCTGCTTCAGGGTATTTGCCTTCCTCAAAAAGTTGTGTGCCAAGCTCATGAAGTTCGTGTATGCTTTTATCCATAGTTTAAAAAAGTATAGGTACTCACAGAATTATTTGTCAAGGTATTGTTGCTCTGGCAGGACTTTTTAAAAATAAACTTGCTGTCTGCATAGTTATTTCCTGAATATTGTCAATCTTTGATCCCCCGGTGCAGAGCTACTATACCTCCTGCTAATTTTCTGCAAGTAACATCTTTCCATCCGGCAGATTCGATAAGATTGATAAGTTCTGAAGGAGAGGGGAAATCTTTGATCGAATTTCCTAAATATTGGTATGCAGCAGGGTCAGAACCGAGAAGTTTTGAGATCAACGGTGCAAGCCTTGTTAAATAGAAAAAATAAATCTTCGAGAAAACAGGGTTTGCAGGCTGGCTGAACTCGAGACAGACGAAGCAGCCTCCTGGGCTCGCGACCCGATAGAATTCTTTTAATGCCTTCAGCCTGTTTTTAATGTTTCTTAAACCAAAGGTAATCGTAACAGCATTAAACTGTTCATTTTCATATGGCAGTTTTTCTGCATTTCCCTCTCTGAAGGTTATTTTATCTTTCAGGTTTACCTTTCCAACCTTTTTTCTGCCTATCTCAATCAGTTCACGGGAAAAGTCTATACCCTCAATATGCGCCCTGCCTTTCCAGAATTTACAGAGTTCAATGGCCATGTCTCCGGTGCCTGTGCATACGTCAAGGATTCTATGGCAGTTAATATTTCCAGTCTCCCGAGCAACTCTTTTCCGCCAAAGAATGTCAAGACCGAGGCTGAGGACATGATTCAGCAGATCATACCGATCAGCAATCTTAGAAAACATCTCTTCGACTTTTTCAGCGTCACGTTCTTTGTGGTCAATCTGGTTCATAGTAATACGTTTCTGTCATTCTGGCTTGTCCAGAATCCTTCTTTAGTACCCCTTAATAAAGGAGTCCGTCCTACCGTATTAACGGGTGGGGATTCAGGGGGTTATTTTTCAGAAAGATTCCCGACAAGCGGGAATGACATAAAGCACCTTCTTGCTACTTTAATAACGTCCTCTTTCTCAACTTTGAACACTGACAATCTTTTTTCTGACCCCGTCGTATCTGCCCGAAGCCTTCAATAATTATCCTTCCAACATTCATCGCTTCCTGATAGAAAATATCCTTCAGTTCCTTATGGCTCCAGTAAGGCTTGATCCCTTCCGCACGATTGACAATAAGATAGATGCCGGCATAACAGGCCCCTATCTCTCTTGCGAGATATACCTCGGGACAGAGGCTCTGTCCGATGACATCTCCGCCAAGCTTTTCCATCATCCTGACCTCGGCAGGACTTTCAAAATGCCGGCCGTCGGTTACTGCATATACTCCCCGGTTCACCTTTTTTTCAGGAAATATTCCATGACTTTTTTTTGCAATAATTTTTGTAAGGTACGGACAGACCGGATCACGCATAATCAGTAAATACTTATCAGAAAGATACACATCCTTTCTCATCGAAAAATCAAGATAGTCATCCGGTATGATAAAATCCCTTAATTGCAAATCTCTCCTTATCGCTCCTACCCCGCCTTCTGCAAGGATATTCTTCACCCCTACCTGCTCAAAGACCCAGAAAATCTGGCGTGATGCATCCGCCCGCTTAACCCCAGGGCGCCAGCCATGCATTCTGACTGTAAGCGCTAATTCTCCATCAATCTCAAACAGCTTAAACTCAGGGCTGTCGCCAAAAGGAGTCTTGAAAACCTGTTTTCCTACAGTCTTTACTTTCGGGATTTTGAGTTCTTCGGGAAAATCGATTGCAAAGGTACTTGATCCGCCTATAAATGCAAGGTTGGCTTTTGGTATTCTGTTTTTAATGGACATTTATTTTTTTCAGCATTGGTAATCTCCCCTAACCCCTCTTTATAAAAGAGGGGAAAAATTGATGCCCCCTTTTATAAAGGGGGACGAAGGGGGATTACCAAATTAATACTCCTTTAATATCTTAAATTCCGTATCCCTTTGAGCCGGAATTTTTCCTGCATTTCTTATCAATTCAACCATCTCATGAACAGTAATGCGGTGAGAAACCCCTGCTGCGCGGACAACATTCTCTTCAATCATGATGCTGCCAAGATCATTGGCTCCAAAGGATAGACAAACCTGTCCGATGTCTTTTCCCTGTGTAACCCATGACCCCTGGATATTCTGAAAGTTATCAAGAAACAGGCGGCTTAGAGCGAGAGTTCTCAGATATTCGATTGATGAAACTGACTTGCCACCTAAGGCCGTATTTCCCGGCTGAAATGTCCAGGGGATGAATGACATAAAACCTCCTGTCCTGTCCTGAAGGTCTCTTATATTCTGAAGATGTCTTATTCTGTCTTCGATTGTTTCAACCGTACCGATCATCATTGTAGCTGTTGTCTTAAGGCCGAGTTTATGGGCCTCTTCCATAACCTCCAGCCATTTTGAGGAAGATATCTTTTTTGGACTGATCCTCTGTCTTACACTATCAACCAGTATCTCAGCCCCTCCGCCCGGCAGAGAATCAAGTCCCGCCTTCACAAGCTCTTTTAATGTATCTTCGATGGACATACCTGAAGACTCTGCCAAATAGGCGACCTCCGGGGGAGACAGGCTGTGAATCCTGATCTTGAATTTCTTTTTAATTTCCTTAAACATATTTGTGTAATAATCAATCTTGAGATCCGGGTTAATCCCGCCCTGAAGCATCACCTGAGTGCCGGAAAGTTCACATGTTTCAGCAACCTTCTTTTCAATATCCTCCTGGCTTAAAACATAGGCCTCCGGATGGTCTTTGGTTCTGTAAAATGCACAGAAAGAGCATTGATTTTGACAGATATTCGTGTAATTAATATTTCGGTCTATTAAGAAAGTTACTATTCCTTCCGGATGTTTCTTGCGACAGACAGCATCTGATGCCTTTGCAAGCTCTAAGAAATCAGCTTCTTTAAAGAGAACAAGAGCTTCCCCGGAGCTTAATCTCTTTTCCCGCATAATCTCAGTCAGAACTTTTTTAGTTTTCATATCTCTGCACCTGAGTGTCGATTTATGTATTCCAGTTCTGTAACTCCCTGAAGCTCCTCGATTTCGGATGCCAGCTTGTAAAAATAGAGCAGCCCTTCCTGGTAATCGTCTCCAAAATCAAACCGGAGTGATTTGAAGTAATCCATAAGAAATGAGGGGCTGAACGGCTCCCATTTGACAGCATATTCGATAATCTCGGGAAGATGTTTCAGCGAGTAATCCATAGATTTTCTGAAGGTTTCAAACACATTCTCGCATAACTCGCTCTTTGTCCCGGCAAACTTGCGATTGACAGCCCACACAGCATACACCATCTTTTTCCCGGTCAATTTCTTCCATTCAATGCCTAAATCATATCTGTAAAAATCCTTTGCAGTGATATAGTATTTCAAGGCTATATCTCCAATAAGCAGGGCTGCATCAGCAGTTTCAAGCATCCTGTTCAGATCCGGAGGACAGACAAAATATTCGGGTTCAATCCCGTATCCGTGCTTAAGTATAAGTTTTAATAAGACCTGTGAAGTGGCAGAAGTTCCGGTAAGGGCAATCTTTTTACCTGATAACTTATCAATCGGGAAACGGCTCAGCAGTAAAATACTTTTTACTTCACCGTCAGAACTGACTGTAAAATCAGGGAAGAGCACAAGTGAATCATGGTGACGCGCATACTCAATCGATGAAATCGGTGAGATATCAAGCTTGCCGCTTAAAAGCAGATTATTCAGTTCTGTCGGCGTGCCCTTAATAAGTTCAATATCCAGCAGGGCGTAACTCTTTATTAGTCCGTAGTAAAGCGGAAGACAATTCAAAAACTGTATGTGCCCTACCTTAGGTTTCAAGACATACCCCCTGTTCCTTAAGTTCATATACTTTGATAACGTTATACAGGGTATCTCTTTCAACAGGCACCCTGCCTGTTGAAGAAATCATTTCCAGCAATTCTTCCCTTGAAATCGATTGGTTAGTCTCAGCGCCTGCTGCATGGGTAATCTTCTCCTCAACAACCGTACCATCAAGATCGTCAACACCGAAGTGGAGAGAAAGCTGGGCAACCTTTAGTCCGAGCATGATCCAGAAGGCCTTTACATGCGGGAAATTGTCAAGTACCAGCCTTGAAACAGCGAGCATTTTCAGATTCTCAAAGGCAGTCGGCTTTTGAAAATGAGGCAGTTGTGTATTGTGGGGATGAAAAGGCAACGGGATAAAAGACTGAAATCCACCTGTTTCATCCTGAAGTTCTCTTAACCGTAACAGGTGATCAATGCGTTCACCGATTGTTTCCACATGCCCGTAAAGCATTGTTGCGTTGGATTTGAGCCCAAGGTTATGGGCAGTCCGCATAACATCCAGCCACTCCTCTGATGTAGCTTTCCTGGAGCAGACCGCTTCCCGCACCCTATGGTTTAATATCTCGGCCCCTCCGCCCGGTAGCGATCCTAAGCCAGCCTCTTTCAATCTCACCAATACTTCCCTGACTGTTAACCCTGAAATCTGAGAAAAATAGGCTATTTCAACAGCAGTGAATGCCTGGATGTGAACCTCCGGCATCATGTTTTTAAGATGGGAGATAGTTTCAAGATAATAATCAAAGGGAAGATCAGGATGCAGACCACTGACAATATGAAATTCGGTTATACCGAGATGTCTTGCTGATCGGGCTGCTTCCATGACATCCTCTATTGTCATCATATAAGCATCAGCATCTTCCTTGTCCCTGCTGAAAGCACAGAACTTGCAGCGGGATACACAGATATTGGTCAGATTAATATGACGGTTAACATTGAAATAGGCATAATTGCCTGATTTTTTCTCTCTGATCTTATTTGCAAGTTGTCCGATATGGACAATATCATTTGATCCCATTAAAGTCATTGCATCATCTTTAGAAAGCCTTATGCCTTTTTCGACTTTTTTTGATATTTCATTCAGATTATTTTTTGACATTAACTACTCTTTTCTCCAACTTTTGAATAAATTATGTTCAATCCTTAGAAGATTCAAAACCTTTCCCACAACAAAATTTACCATATCATCTATCGTCTTTGGATGATGATAAAAGGCGGGCATGGCAGGCAGAATCTGAGCCCCTGCCCTTGTAACTTTCACCATATTCTCAAGGTGAATCAGACTTAAGGGAGTCTCCCGAACAACCAGAATCAGCTCTCTCTTCTCCTTAAGGGCAACATCAGCCGTTCTCTCGACAAGATTGCCTGAAATACCATTAGCAATCGCTGCCAGCTTCCCGACACTGCATGGAATGATAATAACCGCCTCAGGAGCGCTGGACCCGCTCATGAAGGGAGCTTCAAAGTTATTGTTCTCCCAGATCTTAATATTACCTTTGCCTTTTGATAATCCAAGCTTGTCCATCTTCCCTAAGTCTGATACCCCAAGCTCTTCCTCCATTACCATTTTACCGGCAGAGGTTACAACCACGTTAACGATGTGCTTCTTTAAGGCAAGCTGCTGAATCAGCCTGATACCATAAATACTCCCGCTTGCCCCTGTAATCCCAACGACATAGTCAGACATTTCCTGTCCTCCTGAATATTACTTCTATAGCAACAAAACAGAACATCAGAATACTGGCAACTCCATTCATGGTAAAAAATGCCATATTCAATTTAGACAGATCATTGGGTTTGATAATGCTATTTTCATACGTAAGTAGGATTGCTGTTATACAAACGCCTATAAAATAGAAGATGCCTAAATTGAGGCGGATGCCGACCCAGCTTAATAAAGCTATTGAAATGAAGTGAAGTATTTTCGTAAGGAAGAGAGATGTCCTGACACCAAACCTTGCAGGGATTGAATGGAGCTTCTGCTGCCGGTCAAAGGCTATATCCTGGATCGCATAAAAGATGTCAAAACCAGCTACCCATAAAAGCACAGCTGTTCCGATCAGAAATGGTTCAGGACTTATGTTGTCAGTCACCGCAATCCAGGCTCCTACAGGAGCTAAGCCAAGACAGAGTCCGAGAACAAAGTGGGAAAGCCATGTGAATCTTTTGGTATATGGATAGACAATAAAGGGAATGACTACTATAGGCCAGAGATATCGGCATACAGGTGAGAGGTTATAAACAGCCAGTAAAAATACTGTTAGGCTTATAAAAGAAAAAAGGATAACGCTCGAAACAGATAACAGCCCTTTAGGCAGTGCCCTTTCAGCAGTCCGTGGGTTGCGGCGGTCGATTTCCATATCGATCAAACGGTTTACTGCCATAGCAAAACTTCTTGCACTGACCATGGCAATAGTTATCCATACAAAAGTAATAAAATCCGGTATTCTCATCTGGGACAGGAAAGCTCCGAGATAGGCAAATGGCAGAGCAAAGATACTGTGCTGGAACTTTATCATCTCAAGGTATGTTTTTACCTTACCCATTATTTAGAGCCTGTCCATAAAGTCGTCATTTTTGTGGTTTGTTTGTCATTCCGGCTTGTCCGGAATCTTTCCGATGATTGTACAGAAGGATTCCCGACTCCCGAAAGCTTTCGGGATTGCGGGAATGACAAATACACTATTTATACACCATGCTTTGAAAAGGTTTTCCAGATATCTGCCGTTTTATTCAAGACCGTATTCCTTCCACCGTTTATCCACAAGCTTTTTTATATCTTCAGACATATGTATCTCATCAGGCCACTCCCTCTGATACCCTTCCTCGGGCCATTTCTTTGTTGCGTCAATCCCCATCTTTGCTCCATAAATGGGTCTGGGCGCTGAATGGTCGAGGACATCGAGAGGCCCTTCGCTTATTATGATGTCACGTGCAGGGTCTACGTTGTTGAAAGCCTTCCACGCAGCCTCTGAAGTATTCTGCACGTTCACTTCTTCATCAAAGATAAAAACAAATTTCGTGAACATCATCTGCCCCAGGCCCCAGACCGCATTTATAATCTTACTTGCATGCATGGGGAATGATTTCCTGATCGAAATAAGGGCACAGTTATGGAAAACCCCTTCAAGGGGCAGATTCATATCAACAATTTCAGGAAACTGCATCTTTATCAGCGGCAGGAACATCCTCTCCGTTGCCTTCCCCATATAGCAGTCTTCCATTGGAGGCTTGCCCACAATTGTTGCCGGATAAACAGGGTCTTTCCTGTGAGTTATACAGGTTACATGAAAAACCGGGAAAGGAGCAGCCAGAGAGTAGTATCCTGTATGATCGCCAAAAGGCCCTTCGATCCTCTCTTCTCCTGCTTCGACATATCCTTCAAGGATGATCTCTGCTCTGGCCGGGACAAGGATATCAACAGTTTTTGCCTTTACCACTTCAACCGCCTTCCCCCGCAAATAACCGGCAAAGAACAACTCCTCGATGTTGTAAGGAAGCGGCGCTGTTGCTGAAAATATCGTTATAGGATCGCCTCCGATGGCAACGGCAATCTCCATGCGCCTGCCAAGTTTTGCAGTCTTGCGAAAATTCACTGCGCCGTCATGGTGGGTATGCCAGTGCATGCCGGTAGATCTTTCATCGTATACCTGCATCCGGTACATGCCAAGATTCTGCTTACCGCTTTCAGGGTCTTTTGTAATCACCAACGGAAGTGTAATAAAACGGCCGCCGTCATCAGGCCAGGTTTTCAATACCGGATAATCGAATAAGGAGAAATCCCTGTCCTTCACGATTTCCTGGCAGGGAGCCTTTTTTACTTCCTTCGGCATGGAAGTACTGAGCTTGTAAAGGTCAAAAAGGGCTTCGATCTTCTGCATGAATTTCATATTAGGGTCGGTTTTCAGGAGAGATGAGAATTTCTGCCCGATCTCATTGAAATCCTCCAGGCCGAGCGCCCATGCCATCCGCTGATAAGAACCGAAAAGGTTCATAGCTATCGGTATTTGTGAACCTTTAACCTTCTCGAACAAAAGGGCAGGACCACCTTTTTTTGATATCCTGTCAGTAATCTCGGTCACTTCGAGGATAGGGTCTACCTCTGTTTTTATGCGAACCAGTTCCTTTTTATCTTCAAGAAAATCTATAAACTCTCTGATGTCGTTAAATATCATTATTTTTCTCCAACCAGTCCTGATTTAAATATATCTTTCAGCGTCTTTGCTGCACGATAGAGGGAAAAATTGAACGTCTGATTCTTTACAGCTTTTGACTCACTCAATACCCAGCTGAGAAGTATGCCCTGGGCTGCCCCGAAAATGACCATTTTAGCCACCCGGGTATCCAGATCCTTGCGATAAACGCCCTTACTTTTCCCTTCCTCCAAAACCCCCTCTATTATGTCAAGGAATTCGGCTATGCGGTTGATCGTGTAATTATTCAGAAATATGCTGCTCTGTTTTATGTCGACCATGAAGAGTTCAGCCAGCTGGCGGTTCTTCCTGAACATCATTACAACCTGTGAAAAGATTGCCTTTAGTTTCCTGTTCGGATCACTGAGGTGATTAATCCTGCTTTTGATCTCAGCAATGATTCCACCCCATTTTTCATTAAAAAGGGCGAGGAGCAGTTCCTCTTTACTGGAGAAATAATTGTAGAGAGTACCCTCTGCTACCCCGGCTTCAGATGCTATCTCTGCAACTTTTGTATCCGGATATCCCCGTTTAACAAATGTCCTTAAAGCAGCATTCAGGATAATTGTACGCTTATCGATAGCCCTCTGATCTGCTTTGCTGAATATCTTCATTTTAAGTAACCGTCTCGCTCTAAATCCCTGGGCCGCAGTCCCGAAAACCTTCGGTATCGGCCTGCGTTCGCACTGGGAAATGAGTGAGTGCTCACTCAATAATAAACCAAAGGATTCTTCTCTGTCAAATAAAATTGGGTAAGAAATACCAGGCCCATTGACCCTGAAATGCTGCTTATAATAAAATATAATATATTTATAAAAAATAGCATATACAAAGGAAACCATGAAACACATATATAGAGAAAAAACACCAACAGGTTTTTTATGCACAAAATACGGATGCAAATTCAACAACCCTGATTTCTGTAAGAAAAGAGCTGAGAACAACATAGATGATATCTGCCTGATGTGTACAGGGATCGAACCTATTGAAAAAGTCAAACGCTCAAACGTTGAGTTCAGCACAAGAGGCATGAACAAAAAAAGAGCAGCTTAAGCACATTAAGAATAGACAACAAGGGCTATTTAGATTCTGTTTATAAATGCATGGAAAAATCCAAAGGCTGTCATTCCCGCAAGTGAAGCGCGTCGGGAATCTTTTTGTGAAGCCATCGGAAAGATTCCGGACAAGCCGGAATGACAAACAAACAACAAGAATACCGACTTTATGGACAGACTCTACTTGAGTGAGGAGATAAAATGAAAGAAATTACAGACATGGCTATGAAGATCTTTAATGCCTATGAGGATCACTGTCTCGATAAAGTTAAGTGCAAAATCTTCGAAACCCTTTTTGACAAATACCTGACGATTGTTGATGAAGACGGAAAAACTGAACCCTACGATGCAATTATTTGGCTTGGCATCAACCATCGACCTGAATTTGACCAAATGGTAAAAGTACTGAAGGATCATTCCCTGATTACTGACTAACCCAAAAAATGCAATTGACGGCAGGCATATGTGCAGCAAAAGCATCCCGACAAATGTCGGGACAGCACCTTTGTGAGCACTTTAATGATCCGGATAACGTGCATGTTTTCATTCTTAGCGTTTAGATACTATACAGACGCAAATTCTGCGTTCAAGAGGTTTTGATGCATATGTGCCTGCCGTCT
>JBAQLU010000023.1:0-1892 GCA_049302065.1 Thermodesulfovibrionales bacterium | reverse complement strand
CCTTTCAGACCGAGCTTCCACATGACGGCCAGCCGCTGAGCAAATTCAACTTACGATGACAGCAATAGAATTGGCCTGCTTGGGAAACCCTAGTAAGTCCAGGGAAACTATAGCTCCGCTGGGAAAGCCCTTTACAACTTTTATAGAGCGCTTAATTGATCAGCTGTAGCCGTTAGAGTATGATTAAACCAGAGAGTTAATCGGCTACACATTTCATCTAATAGTTAACTGGCACAAGATGGCTATTGATCAGTCGATAAAACCGAATGGAGATATTCTATCGTCAAAGGAGAGATGGCTCGGTTCGGCTTATATCCATCCCCCTGGGAATGACCACTATGCCGTTATCTGATATTGTGCAACCTCTTCTCTCATCCGCCTCACGGTCGTAGCCGATTGAGGCGCCAACCCGGATTCTGCTTTCTTTATCAACGATGGCTCGTCTTATGCTAGCACCAGGCTCAATGATAACATCGTCAAAAATGACCGATTGTTCCACCCGAGCGTCTCTCTCTACAACCACGCCTGGGGAGACTATGGAGTTCCAGACAGTGCCACCGCTAATTATACAGCCATCGCACACGATAGACTCTGATATTTTTCCACCAAGGATACACTTGCTTGGAGGCAGGGGCCGCTGATACGTCCTGAAGGCCCACTTCTCCCCGTAAAGATTGAAGAGAGGGTCTACGCCCACGAGTTCCATGCTTGCTTCGTAGTACGAATCGATGCTGCCGACATCCCTCCAGTAGGATGAATCGCGGGTCTTGTCGACCAATATCTTTTCTCTTATACCATCTTTCACTTTGACCTCAAAATCCTCTATCTTGTTCTCTTGCTCGTAGTCGTAACCGAAAATATCGTGATGCTTGCCTATCATTTCTGGAATGATGTGCCTGCCGAAGTCTTCCTCCTGCCCTTGCAAAGCCTGGAGCAACGTATCCACCTTGAAGATATAGACGCCCGTTGAAGCTAGAGCATAATCTGGAGCATCAGTGAGCATCTTCGGCTGCGCGGGCTTTTCTTCGAAGCCAATCAATCTTTGCTCTTGGTCTACTTCGAGTACGCCGAGTCTTCCGGTAGCCTGCTCCTTACTTGCCCTGACAGCAGATACCGTCAGGCCCGCCTTCTTCATCCTGTGATAGGCTACAAACTGACGGTAGTTCATCTTGTAGATATGGTCACCTGAGAGAATTAGAACGTCCTCAACATCCTTTTCCCTGACCAGGTTAAGGTTTTGTCTTACTGCGTCCGCCGTGCCATGGTACCAGTCCGCGCCAAGCTTCTGTTGAGCTGGCATGGAGTAAATATAGTCCCCTAACCCGGAGCTTGAGATACTCCAGCCCTCCTGGATGTGGCGATTTAGAGACTCTGATAGGTATTGTGTGAGAACAAAAATTTTACGGAGGCCTGAGTTGATGCAGTTACTCAGCGTAAAATCAATAAGCCGAAATTTACCTCCAAATGGGACCGCCCCCTTGGAGCGTCTCCTGGTCAAAGGCCACAACCTCTCCCCTGCCCCTCCCGCCATTATTATTACTAAGACTTTGTCCACAGCCATCACCCACATGCTTTGAATTATCTGATGCTGCCCTCTTTCTGTAATTATAGCAACCCAGACCTCCGTATGGCAACGCGAGGGCGGTCCATCTTCTTTGCCGATGCCAAGACAGGTGTTGTTGCATTATCATTAAGCTCCTTGAAACTATGCCGGTGCAGTCGCCCCCTAGGCGTTTTCATATGAGAGGCCAAGAATCCTCACATTGTTAGTCTCGTTTGATTCCCATAAAGGTGCCAGGCTGGTCAGGCCTCAGGCAGGCAGCATTATCTAAATCCCTGCTACTGAGCCAGCTTTATCCCCGGCTTCTGTATGGCGATATGTGAAAATGAGG
>JBAQLU010000022.1:0-2040 GCA_049302065.1 Thermodesulfovibrionales bacterium | reverse complement strand
AGAATATGATCATGGTACGGCATATATGTAGGTTGTCCAATAATTTTATCTTTTTCTATAATACCTTCTTTAGTTTTTACAACTGGATTTAGTTTTTTATCAAAATAATTATAATTTGGAATTTTTTTCCATTCACATAAAATTTTAAAATCATTTTTATTATTGGTGTTTACATTAAAATCAATATTTAAAGTTTTATTGTTATTATTATCTACTTCAAATGCATCTAAATTTTTAAATATCACCTTAAATATATGACCAACATCACAGGAAAGAGGATCTGCTTTTTTATTTTTTTTAAAAGTAAAAATCTTTTTATCAAGGGAAAAATGGACATTACCATCTGGCCTATGGCTATATTTTACTAGATGAGAAGTAATTTTTCCGACCTCATCAAAACGTAAAGTCTGCCTATTTTTAATATTTGCAGGTAATTTTAGTATACTAAGAATACCATGACTATGTTTAAAGTAAGGGAAAAATAAAAATATGCTGCCGTCTTTTTTATAAAATTTTATTTTGAAAATCTTATATTTTTCCCCTTTATTTACAACCCTTATAGTAAATTCTTCTTCTCTGATAATATTTAGGTTCATTGGTCTAATTTAAAAAATCAAAAAACTTCAAACTCTTCTAATAGTTCATTTAACTTTTCCTTAAATTCTGTCTGCCATCCAACTGACGGAAAAGGTAATGCTCCTGATTTAATTCGATATTTTTTCTTCCATATATATAAATTTGAAAATCCTGGATTTATTATATTTAATTTAAATTCATCTTTATTTTTTAAGAAAATATCATAAATATTTGTTTTTACTAGTATGATTTTAGTTTCTTCATCAGCAATTCTGTTTATATTATTTTCTAAGAGATTTTCTAAATTATCAGTGATTATTTCATCAGCATCTTTACCAGGAAGATGATTTATTGGAAAATCACAAGCATCAATTAAAAAACAGCCTTTTTCTTTTAATATACCTAATAATTCTTTTTTTCCCACCAGATTATTCCTAAATTTAAAAAAATCATTTGGAAGGATAACTTCAACTATAGATTTAAACAAGAAGTCATACTGAAATAATTTCTCAAAATAAAAATACCTTAGTTCTTCAGTATCCTCTACATGCGGAGGAGATTCAGCAATAAAAAGTAACTTTATTTTTGCTGGTCTATAATATTCAGCAGCCTCATTATATTTTTCAATATTTTTCTTTAGATATTCAAACATTATTTTTAATTATATAAGAGAAGGACTTGAATTTGAATCAAGAAATTTCAAAGGAATTGTTAAAAACTACCCATTCGGATAATTCTCATAAAAACTTTCTTTTCTTACAGTTACATCAATTACAGGCCATAGATATATAATTGCCCCAATTATAAATGCAACGGTTTCATTTCTTCTTATAACAAAAAATAAAATAAAAAATATAAATAAACAAATTATAAATTTCCACCAGTCTTTTCTAAAGGTGTAAAGCCATGAGAAAAATCCTAAAAATAAAACTAGCCCAATAAAGGGATTCAAGAAGAAATAAAGATAAAAAACTCAAAATATTATTTATTTTATTAGTTATTTTTGCTTATACCCGCAATTTTGCCAGCACTATTCTGGATTATTATAATTATTGCTTTAGAAATAATTTAAGAAAAAAGAAAATATAGAATTACTGGAAGCCTAACTGATGTTTTTATGATGCCACATTTCTAACACGTTAAATGTAGCGCACAAGCAACTTTTTTATCTTTATAGATTCTATTATATTCGGATACTGCTTCAGAAGTTTTTTTAATGATAAATTCTATTCCAAGAGATCTTACTTTTTCTTTTACCTTATCATCAACTTTCATAAGACCACTAGCACCTGTACCGATGATTAATATTTCAGGTTTATAATCTAGTATTTCTGCAATATCATCTTCTGATAATAAATGGCCAATTTTTATTCTCCAACTTGAATTTATTTTTTCTGGAAAAATAACAAGGTCTTTTATAAATTTTTTACCGTCAATTTTTATATTTCCGAAGCTATATGAATC
>JBAQLU010000021.1:0-2069 GCA_049302065.1 Thermodesulfovibrionales bacterium | reverse complement strand
TAAAGACTACATTATAGGAAACGTGAAAGAAGAGGAACCAGTTGCGCCGCATACATATAAGCCGGACCTTTGGAAAAATACCAAATGTCTGGATTGTGTTTACCTCCCCCTGTGCTTTGGCGGCTGCCGCTATATGGAATTCGTTCGCACCGGGAGAATCGATAATGTCGACTGCCGCTATGATTACTTTGAAGCAACGCTGGGGGCCTTCATTGACCAGGAAGTGAGATATGACGGCGGTCAATAATGCTAAGAACCTTCGCATACTTACTGCCGTAAACTCAGTGTGGAGCACGGTCATGGGCCTCATAGGTCCGTTCTACGTCCTCTACATTAAGGACATTGCCGGCGGGCTCGACCAACTTGGCATCGCTTATGCCATTTTGATATTCACCCAGGCTGTCGCCTCGTACTATCTGGGCAGGTTTTCCGACAGGCACGGAAGAAAGACCCTGATTATAGCATCGGCGTACTGCGACGCCCTCATCCTGTTTCTGTTCACCCTTATCGGCTCTCCTTTACAGCTATTCATACTTCAGGCTGCTCTCGGTGTCACAAATGCAGTCGCCGGGACAGGGCAGCAGGCACTCCTCGGAGATCTTACTAAAAAGACTACCCGGGGGCTTGAAATAGGAAAATTTAATGCAATAGTCGGAGTTTTTTCAGCAGCCGGAATCCTGGCGGGCGGGATTCTTGCTAAGTCTTACGGAATCAAGCCGATTTTCTATATCGCATCGGCCTCCGTAGCAATCTCAGCAACGCTGCTGTTTTCTATCAGAGAAGAAGCATTGGAGGAAAAACTTTCCCGGGTTGAGAATCCGCCGCATATACCATCTAAAGAGTTTGGTTCAGAAAATTAAGCGGCCCTTCTTTTCAATTTTCCCCAAAAGAAACTGTAGCAGTTTAGAGATTACGGCAGGGCAGGTCCTTAAATTGCTAATTTACAAACAAAACTAATGGAGTTTGTTTGGTTGCTGGATTTTGATTTCAAAAGGAAATCTTTGCTCTTACTTAAAAAACACCATTGCGACTTATTGGATGAAACAAATTATAGATCATAAAGGTTCATTGAATCATTGATCATTGGGGTCTGCCCTTTTGACCCCTTTTGCCTGCTTTTGCCTGTACTCATGCAAACAAAGAGGCAAAAGTCTCGGAGGTCGATTCGACCGAGAATAAGCAAAAATATTATATCCTCCGGTTCTTAAATATTCTTATCAATAACAGGTGCTAAAATCTCATCCTTACCCTGTAGGTAATTTTAGTCTCCTTGTCTTTTGGCACGGGGACTTTAAACTCGGCAGTGAATGCCTCTGTCTTTTCATACTTATGTGATGAACTGAGCATCGTCCAGTCACCGGGTATTGGTTCAACAACCTTCACAACAACATCCTCCTTCTTGTGGTTTCTGAGAGATATTTCAAAAGCAGCCTCATAGGTGTCAGAGGCGATCTTTTTCCAGTCCGTCTGTTTTCTGCTTCCGACGACATCAAAGGCATCTCCAAGCTTTATCCTGATTTTCTCGTCTTTCGGTGTATGGTCTACAGAATCTTCTCCGACAAACTGCAGGCTTTGTTCTTTATCATGCTTGTAGACCCTTATTGTACCTTTAGGCAAGGGGATGCCGAGGTTATGCTCTTTCTTATTCTCTATTTCCACAAACACACCAACCTTTTGGTTTGTGATCGTATCGCCATGTTGGTTGTAGTAATAATATCTCGCACCATAATAAAGGAGTTCTTTTCTAACAGGGATCTTGCCGGCATTCACAAGGCTTATCTGCTTTGTCTGATTTTCTTTAATGGTTGACGGTCTTTCTAAAGTATATATGTGATATTCAAAAAATTCCTCTTCCTTAAACTGTGCTGCCGGTTTTGCTGCTGCTTCCGCCGCCCTCAGCATTTTGTCGTTATATTCATGCTCATCCTTAACCCTGTTCACGTCTCCTGCGACAAGCTTCAGTTTGGCATCCTTGTATGTTGCTCCGCTTCTGTTATCAATCGTAACCCAGCCTGAAAGGTCTGCCATGTCATCTTTATCATTCAGGGTGACAACATAATCTGACCGCC
>JBAQLU010000020.1:0-19469 GCA_049302065.1 Thermodesulfovibrionales bacterium | reverse complement strand
GCAAGGAGAATCATCTGAGAACCTTTTTCTTTGTGAGTGATACGGCGGGCATTGAGAAGCATTATTTTGTGTCCTATGTTTGAAAATATATGCTCAACTTCATAGTCATCGAACTTGTTATCTTTGGGCAGAATTTCTTCCAGCAACGTCCGAAGCCTGGGAATATCCCACTGCCGGTTTCCGAGGTCATATATAAAATTACCTATAGTCTCCTCAGGCGTTACCTTGAATGATTTATAAAAGCTGCGGTTTGCTAAAAAAACCCTCAAGTCTGAATCCAGTACAATAAGGGGTTCACGTACTGTTTGTACAATATCTTCAAACATCTTAGGGCCTCCGCTCTTGCTTAACCCTTGACATGCTTCCCATCGTCAATGCTCTGTTGATTTGGGGTGTTTGGGCCAACCGCACAAGACGATTGGTCATTTGTTATAGTTTGACGCCTTCACTGTATTAAAAGAGAACCTATTATGGTATTGAAAAGCAGAACTCATGCCAGGACTGTTATTGACAGGACAGGATTCTCTATGATGTTGAAAACATTGAAATTTCAGCGAAGACTACGATGGGGGAATGATACTGTGAAAGGTGCTGCCTTCTGATATATCAGGAGTCTCCTGATATATCAGGTATTTTTATTTCTTCTTTGGATGCCCAGCCTTTGCATCCTCGATTCAAGCATCTTTGGATTGATGCCTAAAATCTCTGCTGCGCCGTCCTTGCCGCTTACCCGCCATCCCGTGGTGTTCAGAGCCTCGATAATGTGCCGTTTCTCTACCTCTTCGAGAGTCCCGGACTGGTCTGCACCTGACTGCGCAATCTTTGGTATATCCAAATGCAGCACAGGTCCGGTGGTGATGATCATCGCACGCTCGGTAACATTCCTCAGTTCCCTTACGTTGCCCGGCCAGGGATAGGCTTGCAGGGCTTCAACGCCCTTCTGCGGTATTGATTCTATCCGCTTGCCCATCCTCTTGCTCAACTCCTGAACAAAAGACCATACGAGCGGCAATATGTCCTCCCGACGCTCACGAAGAGGCGGCACGGTAATCTGAAAAACGTTCAAACGGTAGTAAAGGTCTTTCCGAAACCCGCCCTCGCTGACTACCCTGGCAAGATCGCGGTTCGTCGCCGAAATGATTCTGACGTCAACCTTCACGGTCCTGGGGCTGCCCAGGCGCTCAAACTCGCCGCTCTCCAGTACCCGAAGCAGCTTGACCTGGAGTTCCAGCGGCAGGGCGTCGATCTCATCCAGGAAAATAGTTGAAGCATCCGCAAGCTCAAAACGGCCTATTTGCTTCGACAGCGCGCCGGTAAAAGCGCCTTTTTCGCGGCCGAACAGTTCACTTTCGATGAGGGTCGGCGGCAGGGCTCCACAGTTGACTTTAATCATGAGCCGGTCCTTTCGGGAACTCATGCCATGGATAGCATTTGCGACCAATTCCTTTCCGGTGCCCGTCTCCCCCTGGATCAAGACCGTCGACTCTGTTCCTGCAACTTGTTCTATCTGCATCAACATAGTCCTGATAGCTTCACTGTTGCCTACGATGTCCTCGTGTGAGTGCAATAGATTAAATTCTTCCTTAAGGTAGATATTCTCCTCATGCAATTGGTCTTTTAACTGCTTGACTTCTTTGAGCGCTTCCCGCAGTGACTCCTCTGCCTTCTTGCGTTCCTCTATTTCCCTCATGAGCTGCATATTCGCCCTGTTAGCTCTCCAGTGCGCTCATTTACGATTAACTCCAGGTTGTCATGCGCTTTTTGCAGCTCATCTCCCAACTGCTTGCGTTCGGTAATGTCTTCCATCGCCAAAAGGATAATGTGTGAGCCGATATTTTCCCGGAAAATCTGCCGGGCGTTGAGCAGAATAATCTTGCGGCCGATATCGAGAAAATCATGCTCGACTTCATAGCCATTGAACACGGTATCATGGGGGAGGATTTCCTCAAAGAGTACCCGCAGCTTGGGAATGTCCCATTGTCGGTTACCGAGGTCGTAGATGAAATTCCCGATCGTTTCCTCGGGCGTTACTTTGAAGGTATCGTAGAAGCTGTGGTTGGCTGTGAGAATCTTCAGGTCGGAATAGGCACAAGTGGCTCGCGCACGGTTTCTACAATGTTCTCGGCATATTCCCGGGCATCCTGGATTTCCGCTTCCAACTGCTTGCGTTCGGTTGCTTCTGCTTCCAAATCCTCAATATGCTGATGCAGTTCTGCTAATTCATTTATAAGTTGCTCTTTTGTTTTGTCTTTATATTTCATGTTTACTATTTTTTATCAAAATATTGATCGGTTGTCAATAAGATTTTGCCAATTTTATAAGGACTTTTTTGCCCGCACTCTTTTGCGATGAGCAGTATATCTAAAAATCTTCCACAGCGACTTTAAACGCTATATTCAGGCCCATCAAAACTTCGGTAGTATTCGGAAGGCCGTTCTCATCCTCTCCGGGAGGCAGGCTCAGCAGCCAGCGCGCTAACCGTCTTTTGATGCTTGATTTGGAATAAAATGTATTCCAAATCCATCGCAAACCGTTTTCTAACTCTTCAGAAGTCATGTTTTTTGGATGAAATGTGGAATACTGTCCATTAAACTTTGTGGCATCAGTCTCAAAGATGCGGCCCTCAGCCTGGAGCTGCTGATAAAATTTTGATCCGTGTATGGGGAACAGTGCGGAAAACAATGCCAGCTCAATCTCATTGTCTTCACAAAAATTAAGGGTCCGCTGAAAAACGTCCTTATCATCCCCTTCAAAACCAAACATAAAGGAGCCGTAAATTCCTATGCCGGCATCATGGGCCATCCGAATCCACTCTGCAAACTTTTCTGGTTTAGCCCATTTTTTATCAACAGCCTGAAGATTGTCCCGACTCAGCGATTCGATGCCGGTAAACAAGAACTGACACCCGCTTTCCGCTGCCAGGCGCATCGCTTCCCGGTTTGCAGCATGATTGAGTGAAAACTGACCGCTCCATCTGATCTTTAAGGGGATCATTTCCCGGAACAATTCACGGGCATAGGCCGGGTCTCCGGTTATATTATCATCGACAAAAAAGAGCGCCTTACCCTTCAATTCCTCAAGTTGCCGCATGACATGATCTATCGGTCTGTGTCGAAACTTTGCCCCGTAAAAATTGGTAACCGAGCAGAAATCGCAGTTATAGGGACAGCCCCGCGTTGTTTCAATATGATAAAACTCATCTTTTTCCGAGAAAAAGTCTTTTTTTATGAAGGGGATATCCCTGAGATCGATAAGCTGTTTTGCCTTATAATATGGTTGAAGCTGATTGCGTCGCAAATCGCTTATTACATCATTCCATACGTGCTCTGCCTCGCCTGCTATAACACTATCGACGTGTTCCCGGGCATCGTCATAGTTTAAGGTCGGGAAAAATCCGCCGAATGCCACCTTAATTCCTCGTGAGCGAAATATTTTTGCAATTGCAATCGCATAAGGCGACACATGCAGCATTACTGTTATGCCAACCAGGTCCCAAGGCTCATCATACGGAATGGAGCTATGATTTTCATCAATAATTCTGACCTCAATATCCTCAGGTGTGAGCGCTTTTAAGATAGGCAAGGCAAGGGGTGTAGCGTTCATATAGCGAACGGAAGCCTGTCCCCGTCCTACCCTTTTTGGATTTATAAGCAAAATTCTCATATGATTCTCTCCCGGATTAAAAATAAATGCCTGATGATTGTCATATTATTATTCTATATTCTATCAAAAAATAATCTCCCGCGTTAAGTCCCGGGTATCCAACATTTTAGTTAATCTGAAATGACTGCTGAGAGATTTTCGCCGCACTTAATGTTCACCTCAGGCAGCTCGCTATGAAAACTGAAGTTTTATTAACTTGTCCTATAAACTATACCGATATCTTTCGGGAAAATGGAAATTGCAAAATCAGAAGAGATCTCTTAGAGAGAAAGTATATCTTTACTCGCGATAAACAATTACGTTGACTTTCTCTTTTGTACGGAATGCCCTGGCATGCCGTTCCGTTTCCTGTTTACTCCCAAACCTGCCGATTAAGACCCTGTAAAATGTTGTTTCTTTCTCTTTTAAAGTGTCTTTCTGTAAAAAGGCATTGTATCCCCTTTTCTTATATTTCTCTGCAAGGGCAGTAGCATTAGCCTTATTCCTGAATATGCCGACATGAAGGGAATAGGGTTTTCGAGACAACTTTCCTTTGGTTTTCCTATCAACTTCTAATATTTCATCCTGTAAATCCTTGTTATACTTTCTTCTTTCATCTGTTACCCTGAGTTTATCATTCCCATTCTTATTTTCAACCGGCACCTTTGTCTCCACCGGCACCTTTGTCTCCACCGGTACCTTTGTCTCCACTGGCACCTTTGTCTCCACCGGCACCTTTGTCTCCACTGGTACCTTTGTCTCCACCGGCACCTTTGTCTCCACCGGCACCTTTGTCTCCACAAGTTTGATTGTATCTTCAGCCTCTGCAGACCTTTTTACCGGGATATCCTGTGTTTTTTCTTTTTCACCTTCAGATGCCTTTACGACATCGGTTGAAGAGTCTGCCGTCCCTATCTTGTCCCATTCTTTATTAACATATGCAATGTATGGACTCTCAGGGAACTGTTTTTTTAGATCAGAAAAGACTTTTTTTGCTTCTTCAGTAGCTTGTAATTGCAAGTATGACTTTCCAAGCCAGAACATTACTGCATCTTTGGAAGTGCTCTGAGGGTATTCCCGCAGAAACAACTTGAACTCTTCTATAGCCTTATCCGGCTGATATGAGAGATAATATTCATATCCTTTTTTAAATACGTCTATTTCCTTGGCTGCATGAATATCCGAAATAAATACCAGTAGAATAGCAAGGAATATGAATATTCTCAGCCCTGATTGAGTATCACGGAAGCCCTCTCCCATAATGCCTTTATCCATTCTGTGAATAATTTTCCCCTTTTCTGTTTATACAGAATATTATATAACTCTTCTCTGACTTCTTCTATTGTTTTATAAATCTCGGCTTCTCTATTTGTGATCTTGAGAATATATACACCTTCACTGACCCAGACCGGATCGCTTGTTTCACCTTCTTTCATAGAGAACACCTTGTTATCTAAAGGAGGGATTAATGCCCCCTTAACGAAACAACCCAGTATGCTTTCATGACTTTTCAATGGTTCATCTGAATATTCCTCTGCAAGTAAATCAAAATTTGTCCCCTCTTTCAGTTGTTCTGCTATTTTCAGCGCTCTCAGCTTCAGGTCTGTAATTTCAGTAGGGGTTGCGTCTTCTTTCAGTCTGATAAAGATAGCCTTTACCTCTAATTTTTCCGTACAGATAAGGTAGTCCTTTTTCCTGACATAATAGAGATCCTCGATTTCCTTGTCTGTTACAATTACCTTTGAATCTATATTTTCATGAATCAGTTTTAACGATAAAAGGTCATTCTTCACGAAATCTTTGTATTTTGGAATATTCAGACCGTCTTCCCTGAGCAGGTTTTCGAAATCTTCCTGAGAAAGCCCATTCTCTGCTTTAAAATCTTCAATTCTCGTGTCTACTTCTGTTTCGCTCACCTCTATCACCCTTCTTTTGGCTTCCTGGAGGATGATCTTTTCTTCTATCAAGCCCTTCAGTAATCTTTCATCAATACCGTCTTTTTTTTCTATTCCACTGATACTGTTTGCAAATTGCTGGTAGTCGGCAAAGGTGATTATTTCACCGTCAACTGTAGCAAGCACCCGGTCGACTGTTACGGAGTACGCAGGAACCGAAGCCAATAAACAACTGACAATGAACACCGTCACGATTACAGAATAAATCCACATAAAGCGAGAAGATATAGGAGAAATTACCTTATGAATGAAACGCGGCATACAGCTTGTCATACGTGCTCAGTATATGTTCCGGAATAACCCTGACTTCATCAAACACGGTCATAAAACTGGTATCCCCTGCCCATCTCGGCACCATATGGAGGTGCATATGCTCTTCCATCCCTGCACCGGCTATCTTTCCGATATTTATCCCCATATTGAATCCTTCAGGCATAAAGGCATTTTTAATGGATCTGACCGCATGCTGCGTGACTTTCATAAAATCAAGCATTATTTCGTCACTCAGTGCATCCAGTGAATGGGTATGGACATAGGGGACAACCATTATATGGCCGTTATTATACGGATAACGGTTCATAATGACAAAATTGTGTGAACTCCTGTAGAGGATAAGGTTTTCTCTGTCTTTGTCCTGTTCCGGCAGTTCGCAAAAAATACACCCTTTTGTTTTGTCTGATAAAATGTAATCCATCCTCCAGGGCGCCCATAATACTTTCATTTGATTTCCTCTCTTGAATTTAACTTTTTGACCCGAGTATCTCGAGCACCTTCTGTGCATCACTCCAGGTCAGCCACTTGTCTTTCGGGTTCCGCATGAGATATGCAGGATGAAATGTCGGTATAAGGAGAATACCCTTGTAATCAAAAAACTTCCCGCGTATTGCTGTTATTTTAAGTTTAGGGTCACCGGTGAGAGCCATAGCAGAGATCCGTCCCAGGGACATGATCACCTGCGGATGTATGATCTCTATCTGCCTCTCTACAAAACCCTTACACTCTTCCATTTCATCGGTTTCAGGATCGCGGTTCATCGGAGGTCTGCATTTCACTATATTTGCAATATAAACATCTTCTCTCCTGAATCCCATTTTTTCTATGAGTCTTGTAAGTACCATTCCTGCATCTCCTACAAACGGCCTTGCCTGAATATCCTCTTCCCTGCCCGGGGCCTCGCCGATAAACATGAGCTTTGCATCAGGGTTGCCCTCACCAAAAACAATATTTGTCCTCTTGCCCGAAAGCTTGCACCTCTTGCAGTCGCCGATCTCTTCCCTCAATTTCTTTAAAAGATTTTCTTTATCAGAATGAATCTGATTTTTCACCTTTCTTCCCATCGCCACGGGCTTATTTTTCACTGCCAAATTTATCGGCAGGCTTTCAAACCCTAACGCATGGTAAAACTCCAGAACATCTTTTATATTTTCAACGATGTTTGCCACTTTTAACTCTTAGCTTCCATCTTTATTTATTATCTCTCGCCCCACTTTAATTTTGTCCTAAGGATCTCGAAATAGTCTCTTTCACAGGGGATGAAGAATTTTGATTTATATTGAGATTTCCTGACTTCGATCGTATCTCCCTGCCGCAGAGAAAAACCGACCTGCCCGTCGAGTGTTAGAAAAACATCCTCATTCTCTGACCTTAAGACGATTTCTACCCGGACATCATCCGGCAAAACGATCGGTCTGTTAGTGAGTGTATGAGGGCATATCGGCGCAAGGACTATACTGTTCAGCGTCGGATAAAGTATCGGTCCGCCTGCAGAGAGTGCATATGCTGTTGAACCTGTCGGGGTAGATACGATGAGACCATCCGCCTTGAAGGTAGCAACATACTTATGGTCTATATACGTCTCGAGGTCTATTATCCTTGCAAGCGCTCCCTTATTCACCACAACGTCATTAACCGCAATATATTCTGAAATGCATTCACTGTGCCTGAAAACACATGCCGAGAGCATAATCCGTTCTTCCACAGGGCATTCACCGGTAATGACCTTTTCAAGAACCTCGAAGATCTCATCCTTTTGCACAGCTGTCAGAAATCCAAGGCCGCCTATATTGACACCGAGTATCGGGATGCCTTTTCCACCCACAAGTCTGGCTACGCTCAGCATGGTGCCGTCTCCGCCAAGCACAACTATGAAATCAGCCAGCGACGGTATCTGTGAACGGGGAGACCCTTCTATACGTAAAAAAGATGCGGCGTCATTGTCTATATAGGTTACACAGCCTTTCCGTTTAAGCCACGGCAAAATATCCTTCAGTATTTCATATGGTTCGGTTTTTCCGGTCTTACAGATTATTCCAATCTTTTTCATCAATGCCCTCAATTGTGATCTCTCTTGTAAGTTCCCCTATTGGATTAAATGTGACTTTGATACTATCTTCCGGCAGCCATCTCTCTGCCTTTTCTGCCCATTCTATAACCGCTATGCAATCGCCGCCCATGTATTCCCATAAACCCAGTTCATCAAGTTCAAGTTCTTCAGCTTCTTTTATTCTGTATAAATCTATATGTACAAAAGGAGGAGTTGTATCATACCCGGAAATGATCGTGAAACTCGCACTTACTATCTCTCTCTCATCAATCCCGAATGCACGTGCGATCCCCTTTACCATTATTGTCTTCCCCGTGCCCAATTCACCATAAAGACCGACAACATCTCCCGGCTGTAAAAGTCTTCCTAACCTGAACCCGATCTCTTTTGTATCATCAGGCCCTTTACTGAGATATTTCATCATTCTGAAAATATCCCGATAAATCCTCCCTGGCTTCCATTATATTCTTTAGTATACCTGTAAGAGTAAAAGTTCTCCGGCAAGCAGTATGTACAATCGCTTGAAACCCATATGTTTTCTTCAGGAATACCCAGCGATATTGCCTGAAGCATATTTGCTGAAGGAAGATCGACATAGCATTTATTATCCTTTTGTATATAGTAATCACCATGTCCTGTAGCCTTGCAGATAGCGTCCTTAACTTCTCTGTCAACCTGATAACACCCTCCCCTTATACTCGGTCCAAGAGCCATGCGTATATCAAGAGGCGATGAACCATATTCCCTAATCATCAAAGCAATAGTCTTCTGTGTTATCCTTTCAGCTGTTCCACGCCACCCGGCATGCACAGCGCCAACGACCAGATTTTTCCTGTCAAAAAGCAGGACAGGAACGCAATCGGCAACCTTTACTCCGATAAGAACGCCGTTTCTGTCAGTAACAACTGCGTCTGCTGTCTCCTGATTCATAGCTGAATTCAAAACCTGGACCCTGTCAGTATGTTTCTGTGTCGGGAGATAAACATTCTCTCTCCTGATAGAAAGGATATCGGCAATCTTCCGGATATCCGCCCCTAATGGTTTCTTTGTGAAAAATGCCTTTACCTTCCCATCGAATACATCCGGGCAAATCAGTTCATCCATTATTTTTTAAAGAGAAGAACGCAGCCGGTATTTTATCTATGATATCTGTTGCCATCAAGGAGTTTTCCCCTATTTCTGATGCACCGATATCTCCTGCAAGGCCGTGCATATACACTCCAAGGATACACGAATACAAAGGATTTCTGCAGACAGCGAGAAATCCCGAAATCATACCTGTCAGAACATCCCCTGTCCCTCCTTTGGCCATTCCTGGATTACCTGTCGGATTGATAAATGCCTGTCCGTCAGGTGCAGCAATGATAGTTGGCACCCCTTTAAGGACAAGATGCGTCCCTGTTTCCTTCGCAAAGCATATCGCTATATTTATCCTGTCCTTTTCTATTTCATCACGCAGGCTAATCCCGAAAGCTTTCGGGACTGCGGCTACATCTTTACTCCTTGCTTTTTGCTCTACGCTCTTTGCTCTATGCTCTTTGCTCTTTGCCTCTTTTAGTAGTCTTGCCATCTCGCCCGGATGGGGTGTCAGAATCAGAGGGGCTTTAGCCTTTGTGAAAACACCTCTGTTTCCGTTAAGAGAATTAATTCCATCTGCATCTATGACCATCGGAGATTCTGAATTGCTTATTAAATCCCTTAAAAGTTTTCGAGTCCCTGCAGTAACACCGATACCCGGTCCGATCGCGAGGATATCGGCGCTCTTCCTGAGGAAATCGAGGATTCTGCCTGATGCCTTTGCTGAAAGCGTACCATCTCCATTATCAGGCAGGATCAGGGTCATTGCTTCTGTGACACGTGACTGGAACACCTCTGCAAGAGACTCTGGTATGCCGATTGTAACAAGTCCTGCTCCGGTTCTTAAGCAAGCCTCAGCAGCCATCAGAGCAGCGCCGGTCTTTCCTCGTGATCCGGCTATGATAAGCACATGGCCATAATTGCCTTTATGTGAATACGTCCTTCTCACCGGGATCAATCTCTTCAAATAATCCCTCTCAAGCAGTTCAACCCCGGGTTTTTCTGATCCAAGCAACGCTTTCGGAAATCCGATATCCTCTATAAAGAGTTTTCCGGAAAATTCAGCGCCGGGATGGAGAAAGTGGCCCCTTTTCGGAAGACCAAAGGTGACAGTATAACCTGCTCTTACAGCATTTCCCATTACCTGTCCGTTGTCTGATGAAATACCGGACGGGATATCCACAGAAATAACAGGAAATGCTGATTGGTTCAGTATATTGATAATCTCAGATAACATACCGGCAATATTTTTTTTGAGACCGGTACCCAGGATGGCATCAACTATAATGGAATGCCGTGTGAAGATTGATGCCTTGTGAACAATAAGCTCTTCTGCAGGTTTTATTAATACCCCGCATTTTAGAGCGGCTTTGTACTGTGACAGGGCATCCCCTTTCAGATCTTCAGGCATCGCTGTCAGAAAGACTTCAACATTCCAACCTTCATTGTGGAGGTTTCTTGCGATAACCATCCCGTCACCACCATTATTCCCTGCTCCTGAGACAACAATAACCTTCTTTCTGCCAAACAGTTCCTTTATTTTTGAGACAACAGCAAGCCCCGCCCTTTCCATCAGTACAAGGCCGGAAATACCTGGTTCCCTGATAGTCTTTTCGTCGATCTCCTGCATCTCTGCTGCGGTCACGACTTTCATTCTTTTCCTCGTCTAAGAGAGTATTTATTTTTACAAAAATTATAGCACCACTTTAAGAATTATTCATAGCAGACCATTTATGCATCGTTCAGTTTAATATCAAATTTAGCCAAAAAATTGACAAAAAAGGGGAAACGTGTTAGAAAATAACATGTTAACTCCTAAAAAGAAACAACGCATTGGAGAACTCCTTATTGAAGAAGGACTGATTAATACTAACCAGGTTAAAGATGCACTGAAACGGCAGGCTCAGATTGGAGGTCATTTAGGGTCTATCCTGGTTGAAATGGGTTTTATCACAACTGATGACCTGCTTGGTGTCCTCGGAAAGCAGCATGGGATCCCATCAGCAAATCTCTTTAAGATAGAAATAGCGCCGGAAACACTGAAAATCCTGCCTATCGAAAAATTAAGGAAAATGAAGGTTCTGCCTGTTCATATGGACGAGAATTCCATAACCCTTGCAATGGTAAACCCGCGTGATATGCTGTCGATCAGGGATATTGAGTTTTCACTCGGCAAAAAGGTTCATCCTGTTGTAGTAGCTTCTTCACAAATGGAAGCTGCAATACAGAGTATTATGTCCCATCCCCAAAATGGTCTTACCGGTTCCGGAGTTGAAAAAGAGATTCGCAAGACAGAGACAAGAAAAGCGCCTCCTCTTATAGCCCTTCTGAAATATCTTGCAGGTTCACCGGCTACGGACATGCTCCTTAGCGCCGGCGTATCACCTTCAATAAAGCTCAGCAATGAAATAAAAAGGGCTTCTATGGATTCATTGACACCTTTAGACTGTGAAAGGTACGCCCGGGAACTTATGTCGGAAAAGGAATGGGAGATATTTCTTCAGAAAGGTGACGCTGATCTTGCTGTAACTTATCCGGAGTTTGGCCGCTTCAGGGTAAATCTGTACAAGCAGCGGGGTTCCCTTTCGATCACATTGAGGCATATTACAGACATCCTTCCTTCTCTTGAAGAACTGAACCTGCCTGCATGGATAAAGGAATATGCGTTGATGCCTCAGGGATTAATTCTCATTTCCGGCCCTGCAGGACATGGCAAGACCACGACCCTTGCTGCAATAATCGATATTATCAACTCGAACAGGAGATGCAATATTATCACCCTTGAAGACCCTATCGAATACCTCCATAAACACAAAAAGAGCAATGTAAACCAGAGGGAAATCGGACTTGATACCCAGACGTTTTACGAAGGATTGAAGCATATTTTCAGACAGGACCCTGATGTCATTGTTATCGGGGAACTGAGAGATCCGGAAAGCTTTTCTATTGCCCTGCAAGCCGCTGATACAGGTCATCTCGTCATAACAACTGTTCATGCAAGCACAACAGCTACAACCATAGAAAGGGTGATCAATTTCTTCCAATCTGATCAGCAAAGCCTTATCAGATCCCGCATCGTGGACAACCTTTTATTTGTATTGGCACAGAGACTGGTTCCAATGAAAAAAGGGGATGAAAGGGTACTTGCCTATGAAAAACTCATAAACAGTTTCAGTGTGAAGAACATGATCAGGGAAGGGAAAACCCATCAGATAAAATCTCAGATGCTGACCGGCAGCGAGGAATACACGTCTTTGGAATCTTCACTCGCGAAACTCTACAATGCAGGTTTGATTAAATTTGAGGACGGGCTTCTGTATTCAGAAAACAAACAGTTCTATAAAGAGCTCACAAAGACCTGATAAGCATTCGGTTTTTTAGAACAGCCGGCAGATTCATCTTCGGAATTCATTATTATCTTAACCGACAACATGATTTCTGCAGTTTAATAATCCTTGTTTAATCAGATCACAAAATATTAAAATAAAAATATTTAGAAAGGAATTCCTGCTTTGGAACAAGAAAAAAAGAAGACACTAATAGATAAGATCTGGGATTTTTTAGCATCTGTTAAGCTTGCAATTGTCATCTTCGCACTGATCTCACTCACATCAATAATAGGAACAATTCTGGAACAGAGGGCTGAACCTGCAAAAAATATGCAGATACTCTCAAAATTGTTCGGCGAATCTCTTGCACCTTCCCTGTATAACATATCTGAGAAATTCGGGTTTATAGATATGTATCATTCATGGTGGTTCACAGCTTTGTTAATCATTTTTTCTGTTAACATTATCATTTGTTCTCTTGACAGGCTTCCAAGGATATGGAAATTAATCAGGGAACCGATTGGTCCAATGTCTGAAGAAAGCATGAAAAAACTGATCCTCAACAGAGAGATTATGCTCAAAGGAAAACCTGATAATAACAAGGCGCTTCTTGCAGATGCGATCAAAAGCGCGCGATTCAGCTGTCAAGAGGTTCAGGAAGGGAACGGTTATCAGTTCTTTTCTCAGAAAGGAACATACAGCAGGCTTGGCGTATATATAACACATTTCAGCATCCTCGTAATACTTGCCGGCGCAATAATCGGGATAAGGTTTGGGTTCAAAGGTTATTTAAATCTGCCTGAAGGAGCTGTATCAAATGCTGTATTCTCAGGCATGGAGAAGGAGATACCCCTGGGTTTTGATATCCGTTGCGATAATTTCGATGTAGAATTTTATGGGATGTCGGATATGCCCAAGGAATACAGAAGCTGGCTTACCATAATAAAGAACGGAAGGGAAGTTCTGCAAAAGTCGATCGCAGTCAACGATCCATTGACATATGAAGGAATAACGTTTTATCAGTCAAGTTATGGCATGGTGCCCGACAGCATCGGGAGAGGGATCTTTGTATTCAGGCTCATATCAAATGATGGGAAAACCTCGAACATTAATCTGAGATTTGGAGATGCTTTTCAGATACCCGGAACCGGTGTATCAGGTAAGATCCTTGATTTCAGTCCTGCTCTCAAAGTAGATGAACATGGTCATGCTTTTACCTACTCGGATCATATGAACAACCCTGCGGTCTTTATTGAATTCTCCGGGGCCGGGGAAAATACGTTCTCCGGCTGGTTGTTGAGAAGGCAACCGAATACCTGGCAGTTGCCTGAAGGGCACAGGGTTGAGTTCATTGATTACTGGGGGGGCGAGTTCACCGGATTGCAGGTAAGAAAAGACCCGGGGGTATGGATAGTGTATCTCGGGTGTATAGCTATGAGCATAGGACTCTTTATCGCATTATTTATGAGCCATCGTAAAATGTGGATTAAAGTTGTCGAAGATAAAAATAATACGAGGGTGCTGGTAGGAGCAATCACGAATAAAAACAGGGCTGCATTCGAAAGAAAGATCGATGCAATAATCTCCATCCTCAGGAAAAAACAGGAAGGGGTGAAATAGATGAACAGTTCCTTTTTCTTTGGATTATCGACAATGGCCTATATCACGGCTATGATGACTTATATTGCATATCTTGCATTTAAGAAAACACAGGTTGGGATTGTAGCCACAACAATAACGATAACAGGTTTTATAGCGCAAACAGCAGCAATAATCCTGAGATGGAGCGAATTTGCAGAATTGAGCGGAATGGGTTTCTTACGGTCAGCTCCTCTAACAAACCTCTATGAATCGCTTATATTTTTCGTTTGGTGCCTGATACTGGGATATCTGGTAATCGAATTTAAATTCAAGAACCGCTCATTCGGCGCATTCATCACACCAGTTGCAGGTCTCGTGCTGGCATTTATCGATCTGGCCGGTGTTTCCAAAGAGATTCAGCCGCTCGTCCCTGCATTAAAAAGCAACTGGCTTCTCGCTCATGTCACAATGAGTTTTATAGCATACGCTGCCTTTTCCATGTCCTTCAGTACCGGCCTCATGTACCTAATTTTGACAACAGAGAAAAGAAATGACCTCTCATATATATTCTGGACACTTACTTTCGGCATTTTCTTTGTCGTTTTAGCCTCAATGGGCCTTGATTTACTGACATTCAAGGTTATGGTTAAACCTGACATATTTATAAAAAGCTACTTGTTTAAGACTTCATTCCTGAATCCTTCAGCAGTTGTTAAAATGCTCAGCTGGGGGTTAGCGTTTATAACCCTGTTTATTGTCTGGAGATATGGATATGTGCTCAGAACAGTTATAGAAAAATTTGATATCAATGCTGATATGCTTGATGAAATCACATATAAAAGCATTGCCTTTGGCTTCCCCATATTTACATTAGGCGGCCTTGTCTTCGGAGCTATATGGGCTGATCAGGCATGGGGCGTTTACTGGAGCTGGGACCCGAAAGAGACATGGTCGCTGATAACCTGGTTCATCTATGCTTTTTATCTCCACGGACGAATGGTCAGAGGGTGGAAGGGGAAAAAGGTGGCAGTTGTTTCTGTTGTTGGTTTCATGGCAGTTATGTTCACCTATCTGGGCGTCAATATGCTTCTCTCAGGGCTACATTCATATGGTTCCCAATAAGCAATAATGCCTTGAAATCATTCTCTGTTTCGGATAACATAAAATATAATAAAAACTGATACTTACGGAGGCATTGATTGATATGAACAATATAAAAACTCTTGTTTTGCTTATGACATTAACCCTCATCCTTGTTTGGGCAGGAGGCGCCATGGGCGGCAAACAAGGCATGACCATTGCCCTGATATTTGCATTGGCTATGAACTTCTTTGCATACTGGTTCAGCGACAAGATAGTCCTTAAAATGTACAAGGCAAGGGAAGTCAAGGAATCAGAAGCGCCTGATCTTTATAACATCGTCAGAATGCTATCCCAGAAGGCAGAGATGCCCATGCCCAGGGTATATATGATCGACAAGGAACAGCCTAATGCATTTGCAACCGGCAGAAACCCGAAACACGCTGCAGTCGCTGTCACAACAGGTATTATGCGGATACTCAGCCGCGAGGAGCTTCAGGGAGTCATAGGACATGAGCTTGCACATGTCAGGAATAGAGATATTTTGATAAGCACCATAGCTGCAACAATCGCAGGCGCCATTAGCTACCTTGCCCAGATGGCTCAATGGGCAATGATTTTTGGCGGTCACAGGGGAGATGATGAGGAAGGAGACAGTCCGGTAGCTGCCTTTGTAATGATGATCGTTGGACCGATTGCTGCAATGATCGTGCAGATGGCCATCTCAAGGTCACGCGAATATGCTGCAGACAAGGGTGGAGCAGAGATCGCAGGAAATCCGCGGTATCTTGCAGGTGCGCTCAGAAAACTTCACATGGCATCACAGAAGATCCATATGGATGCGAACCCATCCACGTCACACATGTTTATAGTAAATCCGTTATCCGGCGGAGGCATATTGAAACTCTTCAGCACACATCCACCGATTGAGGAGCGCATTGCAAGGCTTGAGTCCATGGGTCGTTAACCTGCCTGATGCGGGTTGATCCGGACTTGACTCTTCATATGTTCATTGCCCAGAATAGTGCTACCTTATGAATGCCCTTGTAACAGGAGCTACAGGCTTTATTGGAAGCCATTTATGTGAGGAACTCGTAAAAAGAGGTTATAAGGTAACTTGTCTCTCAAGACAGACCTCCAACCTGAAATGGATCGAACCCCTTAATATCAAATTCGTCAAAGGTGACTGCACAAAAAGGGAATCTCTTCTTGAAGCAGTTGCTGATTTCGATTACATCTTTCATATCGCGGGCATCACGAAATCATGCTCGTCAGATGACTTTTTCAGTATGAATGCAAGAGGCACAGAAAACCTTATAAGGACTGTTGCTGAAAAAAACCCGAAACTAAAAAGATTCATATATTTAAGCAGCCTCGCTGCATCAGGCCCGAGCCCTGATGGTAAACCTGTTGAGGAGGATGTAAATCCTGCGCCTGTATCGGATTATGGCAGAAGCAAGCTCGAAGGCGAAAAAGCGGTTTTGCAATATAAAGACACCTTACCCATTACCGTACTCAGACCCCCTGCTGTATATGGTCCGAGAGATAAGGATATGCTTGTACTCTTCAAAATGATCAAAAAAGGTTTTTTCTTTGATATGGGAAAATGTTATTATTCTTTACTGTATGTTGATGACCTTGTTCAGGGTATAATATTAGCTGCTGAGAATACGGCGGCTGAAGGTAAAATATATTTTGTATGCGATAATACATTTTATACAGGAGAAGAGATTGCAAAGGCAATATCTTCTGCCCTTGATGTAAAGGCGATACCATTAAAAATTCCGAAATATATTATGCCGCTCTTTGCATATATAAGCGAAAGGATAAATAAGCAGGGTATCATCAACAGAGACAGAATAAAAGATTTCAGACATTCTCACTGGATCTGTAATGCACAGAAGGCAAGGGAAGAAATAGGCTTTATGCCAAAGGTTGGAATAAAGGAAGGGATAAAATGGACGGCGGATTGGTACAGGATTCACAGATGGCTGTAAAAAAATCAACAGATATTTTCGATAAATGTTCCAGATTTGATAAAGCAAAATATCTCATTTCTAAGGGATTATATCCTTTTTTCAGAACTATCCAGAGCGCTCAGGACCCTGAGATTATCATGAATGGCCGGAAAATGATCATGGTAGGCTCCAACAATTATCTCGGACTTACAAACCACCCTAAGGTCAAAGAGGCTGCGATCGAAGCGATCAGAAAGTATGGTACCGGCTGTGCCGGATCGCGCTTTCTGAACGGCACCCTCGATATACATGTTCAGCTTGAGGAAAAGCTTGCCGGTTTCATGCGAAAAGACAGCGCTCTCATCTTTTCTACCGGCTTCCAGGTAAACCTGGGTGTAATCTCAGCGCTGGTAGGAAAAGATGATATTGTGATCATCGACAAGATGGATCATGCAAGCATTATCGATGGATGCCGTCTTTCATTTGGCGAGATGAGGAAGTTCAAGCATAATGACATGGCAGATCTTGAACGGGTTCTCAGGGAATATGAAGATAAAGATAAAATGATAGTTGTTGACGGCGTTTTCAGCATGGAGGGTGATATTGCAAACCTTCCGGATATTGTTACACTCGCAAAAAAATACGGTGCCCGGTTGATGGTTGACGATGCGCATGGTATCGGTGTCCTTGGCAAGACAGGAAGGGGTACAGCTGAACACTTCGGCCTTGAAGACGAGGTTGATCTGATCATGGGAACCTATAGCAAATCACTTGCATCTATCGGAGGCTTCATTTCCGGTTCCGCCGATGTAATACATTATATAAAACACCTTGCGAGGTCTTTAGTATTCAGTGCAAGTCCACCGCCGGCATCTGTTGCTTCAGTAAGCGTTGCCATTGATATTATTGAGAGCGAACCCGGAAGAAGAGATCAGTTATGGAAAAATACCCATAAAATGTTAACCGGCTTTAAGCAGATCGGGTTCCAGACTGGTCGCAGTGAAACGCCGATAATACCGGTCATTGTCGGTGAAGATGAAAAGGCTTTTCTCATGGGAATGATGCTTCAGGAAGAGGGGATATTCGCAAATGTGGCCGTAACCCCGGCAGTTCCCAATGGTATGGCGCTTATACGGACAAGCTATATGGCAACGCATACTGACGAGCACCTTGATAAAGTGCTTAAGGCATTTGAGAAGGTTGGAAGGAAGTTAGGCCTGATAGGATGACAGAGGTTGAGGTTATTGAGGTAAAATCCTCCAAAGACCTCAATGACTTTATCCAATTACCTTTCTTTCTCTATTCAAAAGACCCTTTCTATATCCCTCCTTTGGTTAAAGAGATGCAAAAACTGTTTTCCGACAGGAATCCATTCTTCCTGCATGCAACCGCACAATATTTTCTTGCAAAAAGGGATGGGAAGTCTGTAGGAAGGATCGCCGCAATCATTAACCAGAGACACATCGAATATCATAATGAAAAGGCAGGATTCTTCGGTTTCTTCGAATCTTCCAATACTCAGGAAGTGGCATCAGCCCTCCTTAATAAGGTTTCTGAAAAGCTTGTAAAGCAGGGAATGGAAATCATGCGTGGGCCGATGAGTTTTTCAACAAATGAGGAATGTGGTTCTCTGATAGAGGGATTTGACAGCAGTCCCATGCTCATGACGCCTTATAATCCTCCTTATTACAATGAGCTTATCGAAAGATACGGCATGAAGAAAGCAAAAGACCTTTATGCCTATATTATCGATTCCCCTGAAGAACTTCCGAAGAAAATTCACAGGGTCGCTGATATAGCATCAAAAAGCGGGATCCGTGTACGCCCTATAGACAAAAATAATTTCGACAGGGACATGCGCATATTTCAGGAAGTATATAATTCAGCATGGGCAAAGAACTGGGGATTTATTCCATTAACAGATGAGGAAACGGTTTATCTTGGTAACAATCTGAAACCTGTTGTGGTAACGGAAATGACGGTGATTGCGGAAAAATCCGGGGAGCCTGTTGGTTTTATGGGGTTATTGCCGGATTTTAACTTTGTCCTTAAGCATATGAAAGGGAAAATGAACCCTGTAAGCATCATTAAGGCCATGTATTACTCAAGAAAAATAAAAGACCTCAGACTCCTGCTCCTCGGCATTAAGTCAGAATACAGGAACAGAGGCGTAGACGCCCTGCTCTTCCGTGAAGGGTTCAAAGGAGTGAAAAAGGGCGGTTACAGACGGGTCGAATTCTCATGGATATTAGAGGACAATATCCCGATACAAAGGCTCATTGAGATGATCGGCGGAAGATTATACAAGAAATACAGAATCTATGAAAAGCCATTATGACTTTCTAATGAACTACCCCGCAGTCCCGAAGGCTTTCGGGACGAGGTATCTTAAATCTCCCCTCCCTTGAGGGGAGGGGATTAAGGGGAGGGTGTTGAAAACATTTTCATCAAACACCCCCACCCTAACCCCTGGTCGCCTTCGGCGCCGCCAGAGGCGGGTAAACCTCCCCCCTCAAGGGGGAGG
>JBAQLU010000019.1:0-7405 GCA_049302065.1 Thermodesulfovibrionales bacterium | reverse complement strand
GGGGTTCCCAATTATTCCCTCCCCCTTGAGGGGGGAGGGTTAGGGTGGGGGTGTTTGATGAAAATGTTTTCAACACCCTCCCCTTAATCCCCTCCCCTCAAGGGAGGGGAGATTTAAGATACCTCGTCCCGTAAGCCTTCGGGACTGCGGGGTAGTTCATTGATAACTAAAATGCAAAAAAAGACATGTAATATCAACCCTCATAAAAGTTTCTTAAGCTCGTCCAAAAGTCTGGCTATTACGGATTCCCAATCTCCCGGCGATGGCTGGCGGAAAAGTCTCATCGTCGGATACCAGGGACTGTCTTCACGATTTTCCAGCCATTTCCAGTCTGCATGGTAATTCAATAATGTCCACACAGGTTTTCCAAGCGCCCCGGCTAAATGAGCCACCGCAGTATCCACGGAAATAACCAGATTAAGATTTTCAATGAGTGCTGCAGTATCTGAAAAATCCTGTAGCTCTTCCGTATAATCAATAAGCTTTATGCCGGTTGGAGGATGCTTTACCTGTTTTGCAGCCTCACCTTTCTGGAGACTGTAAAAAGAAATATCATCGAGTTGCGACAGTGGTGAAAATAATTCGAGCGGACACATCCGTATCTCTCTTGAATCCACATTGCCCGCAGACCAAACTAAGCCAACTTTCAATTTTGAATTATCGTGTTTAACTTTATCTCTCCATTTCTCAACCAATAAAGGATCTGTTTTTACATAAGGTATTTCTGCCGGGATATTTTCGACATCTGTGTTCAAAGCCATCGGGAGGCACAGAACAGGACAATGGAAATCAAATTCAGGCCAGGGATTATCCGAAACTATGAACTGGTGTATTCCTTCAACACTTCTTAATAAAGATAATAATTCTTTCCTGCATTCATAAATCACTTTTGCTCCGTGTCGTGCGATAGTTGGAACGTAACGAATATACATAATGTTATCTCCAAAGCAACCGCCGTGAAGAAAAAGAGTTTTGCCTCTGATATCGGAACCATCCCATAATGGTTGAGAGATTTTCTGATGCCTTGGTGAATAAACTACTTTTAACAACTGCCAGGTATCATTCAATGCTTCATTAAGATTTCCGGTCATGAACAGAAGGAATAACAAATTTTGATAGATTCCCGGATAGCACCGGTCAATTTCGAAAATCTTCCGGCAGAAAGCTATTGCCTCTTGAAATTCGCCTTTTTCCTTGTAGATATTCATCAGATTGATAGATGCCTCGATAAATGCCGGATTAATCTCCAGGGTTTTCTGATACCAGGTAACAGCCTCGTTGAGTTGCCCTAATTCCTGGTAGACACTGCCGAGATTATTGCATGCATCGGCATAGTTTGGAGCCAATTGAATCGATTCTTTGATATACATTGCTGCGGAAAAATATTCCTTCCGTTGATAACAAACCAGACCAAAGAAGTGAAGGGCGTTAACGTTGTTTGGTTGAACTCTCAATATTTTCTCCAGGAGGTTCTCCGCCTCTTTCAGATTTCCTGTTTGAACATATTTAATGGCCGATTGCATTGACTTATTAATGTCTTGAATTTCGCCGAAGGCGGTATGCCTGATATTATTCACATTTGACAAAATATCCGAGCCTCTCTTTGCAAATATACATTGGTATCCCAAATATAAGGGAACATATCCCGTTTCGAGCAAATACGGGATGACTAACCTGCCTTTTCCCTTGAGAGATTCTAAATCATGCACATCATCGATAAGAACCAAAGCTCTCCGCGACAAGCTCTTTTCGATTGCCTTGAAAGCCTTCAGGTGATTCTCTTCCGAGATTTTCCCAATATCTCCTTCACCATAATCCCAGGCATCCAGATACAATACATCAACGGGTTTCCCTATATCTTTGCCCCATCTCGTTAAAAAAGATACGCCATCCTCAACAATCAAATGCACTCTATCGGTATAAAGACCATATTCCCTGAGAATAGATTCGCAGGTATCTTTTGTCGCGGGATCTACATCAACAGAAAAAAGCTCACCCTTGACGAGATTGACCAGATAGCTGAAGAAGGGTGTAGAATACCCATAACCGTCCCAGAGGCCGGCAGCACTGGTCATACCTAATTCAAGGATAAGAGGGTTGTTCATGGCAGCCATGACAATGTCTCTTACAAAATTAAATGTAACTTTCCTGCCATAAGGAGGCAATGTGAAGTTGCCCATGGGTACATTTCTTTCAGTATTGTTTCTTACATGGTTCTTTACAGTATCAGCAGGTTTTTCCGTTCTTAAGTCTCCATTGATTTTGATTAAATTATCTTCATTTTCTGAATAACTTCTGACTGATTTAAGAGTGTCTATACAATCAAATAAACATCTCTTTATTTCTTGGCTGTAATCAGAGTGAATATGAACACTGCCATCGCTCAGCGATGGATTTAATTCTCCCCTTTCAGCTGAATAGTAATCATATGTGTTAACAAAACTTAAATTATTTGTTGCGCATTTCGTTTCTAAAACACCATTTAATTTTTTGGTAAGGGAAATTCTATCTTCCAATGTCCCATAGTATGGAAAATCCGGGTTATAAGAAATATCAGTTGGCGGAATAACAGAGCAAACAATAAGATGGATATTGGAGAATTGTTTTTTGTTTTTGCAAATAGCTACTACAAAATTTTCTGCCAATGTTTCTATGATTTCGTCTAAATTTCTTTTGTGTTTATCACGTTGAATACCTATATGACATCGCACATCTATTTCGCCAAAAGTGAGAACGACAAAATCATTTTCATCAACGCCAACATGCTTCATGTCAATTCCATCTCTGCCTATCCGATGCATAGTAACAGGGCCTAAGTGATGAATCTTACAACCTCCTATGTTTTCGAACGTCCATGAATGACTGTCTCCAATGATATAAATCATTTTATTCACTATAAATAAGTTGTTTTTAAGCAATCAGGTTTTCATGACCTGTGCATAGAAATCGGCAAGATTAGGCGGAACTTCATGTATATAGGGATTGACCAGTTTTGCCTGCTCATGATGATATGCTACTTTTGTCCCGTTGCCTTTGACCTGATAAAGAGATTTAAGGTAATTATGCAGAAAGAGTCAATCTTGGGGTCAAGTCTTGAAATATCATTTTTCATCCTGAACTCTCACCTTTTCATATGAGACAATACGCAGTAATCTATTCTAAAAGCTTTTTTAAAAAACGAATAAAACTATTAATCTCCTTTTTTAATCTTTTATGGGTTTTCTGTATTTTCTCTATAAGCCTTTTCAATCTTTCACTATCAATTTCAAACCCATATATGTTTCTTATGACATGTCTGAATGCAAGATATTCTTCAAGGAGTTTTGCTGTATCTTTCGATATTAAAGAAGGTCTTAGTAAGATTGGGGTAAGATTGGGGTCAAATCTTCATTGTTGACATGAATCATTGGCGCATTCTCCTCATTATCACCGCTTCCGCTCCAAATGCTGTTTATGATTTCTCAGGTTTTCTTACTGTTTTCATGTATTTTTCGATAATGCTCATGTATTTCAGCATGGCTTTTGATTTTTTGAAAATTTCCTGGTAGATATCTTTCAACTGTTCCGGCAGGTAATCATGGGCCACTTTATTCCTTAGTAATCTTGCCTCGATCCAGAAGTCAATGCCGTCAATTATTTCCAGCTTATGTATGAGTAGGAGTCTATCTCTCAAGGTATCGCTAACTTTTCCGGAATGGTATAGTTCAAGCCCCTTGAAAAAATGCAGGAACAATTCAACAACTTTTTCAAAGCGAAAGGCCAGCGAATCATAATACTCCAATTCAAGCGGCGTGTAAGTTTTCGTCACTTTATATGGTTTGAATTTCCTGATGGATGACTTAAGGAGATACACTCCTTTCTTCAAATCGTTAAATTCTCTTAATATCAAGTCGCTTTGCACTTTTCAGTATCTCCTGACAGAAAGGGGTGTTATTATAAACCAGAACATCGATATTCTCCTCACATTGAGAGAAAAATTTCCTCTGAATATCCAAAGTAAGTTTCAGAGGTCTGGATTTTTTTTTCGGCATCAGGAGGATATCAATGTCGCCTCCCCTTTTTGAATTATCTATACGCGAGCCAAAAAGGTATACTTCACCATGAAAATCTTTCAGCGCATGTTTCAGCGCTTTTTTTTCTACTTCATCCAATCTCATTAACCCAACCTCCGGGTAACAAGTCATAACCCATGCAATCAATTGCTCACTTTTACATATATCTAAAATACCTTAATTCCTTCATGTGTTTCAATGAGGTTAAAAGAAGATGGGGAAAAAGGATCCAGGATTTAACTTAAGCTAAATCCTAATAGGTTTTCGGTGTCATGCCCGATCATATGCGACTAATACCTTAATACGCAAAGGCTGTTTAATGCCGAGAGTTTTTGTTATTCATTCCTGCGTTTTTCCCTAATCTTTCCTTCAATCGTTGTATCATGTGTGACCGTTATGCTTTTTTAGCCTAACCAACCCCGGTAATTGAGAGAATTACAACAAGAAAGTGTTTTGACTTGAGCGCCTTCTTTAACCGGAGCTTCAGTTAAATGCAAGCCTATGAAGCCATCTGCGCCGGTGACTAATACTTTTAAAGTCATTATCTCTTTAAAAAACGATAAACTGTACTTCTATGCTCGATCTCATAGATTTTTATGATTTTGTTATCAACATAAATCCAATAAAGTATACGAAAATCACCAATCCTTATTCTGCATAGCCCGCGCAAATCTTCAGGCAAAGATGAAAGATGGTGATGGATCATGGTATCTGCATTTTCAGCAAGCCAGTCAATTTTACCAGCAATTCTTTGTTGAATGGTTTTATCAAGCTTTTTGAAGGAATCTTCGGCATCTGGTAAAAATACTATTTGATACATGCTTCTTTCTTAACTGATTGCCAATCTCTTCCTTTCCCCTTTATATCATCCCGTCTTGCCTTGCGCATTTTTTTAATAAACTCTACATTTTGAACAAGAAGCCAATCTTCAAGGTCTTCTTTTGAATCGGCTGTTTCAAACACACTAAGTGGAAAAGTGACCGTCTCTTTTTTTTGTTTTGTTAAGGGCATTTGATTCTCCTTTTAGTTTGCCATTACCCTGCATAGTATGGACCATTGCAGCAGTTGATAATTCCAGTTCATATTCAGGCATGCGGATTATCTATATTGTTTTTGCAGCTCTTCTAATCTAATGAATTTCCCCCCGGCTTTCTTTTCAGATTTTGCTGATCTGCCTCTTTTATTCACAAAGGTTATAAACCAATCATCTTCTTTGAGTTTGAGATATTCGACAAAATCTATAACCTCTTTGACCTTTTTTTTCAAGCTATGCCTTATGCAATTCCCTGTATGAATTATTATATCAAGAAATACTCTAAAAAGCCTGTCCTCTTTTATCTTTCCTGAAGTTCTTTAATAACTCTTGAGATTACGGATTCCCAATCTCCCGGCGAGGGCTGGCGGAAAAGCCTCATCGTCGGATACCAGGGGCTGTCTTCACGATTTTCCAGCCATTTCCAGTCTGCATGGTAATTCAATAATGTCCACACAGGTTTTCCAAGTGCCCCGGCTAAATGAGCCACCGCAGTATCCACGGAAATAACCAGATCAAGATTTTCAATGAGTGCCGCCGTATCGGAAAAATCCTGTAGCTCTTCCGTATAATCAATAAGCTTTATGCCGGTTGGAAGATGCTTTACCTGTTTTGCTGCCTCACCTTTCTGGAGACTGTAAAAAGAAATATCATCGAGTTGCAACAGTGGTAAAAATAATTCGAAAGGACATATCCGTATCTCTCTTGAATCCACATTACCCGCAGACCAAACTAAGCCAACTTTCAATTTTGAATTGTCGTGTTTAACTTGATCTCTCCATTTCTAAACCAATAAAGGATCTGTTTTTATATAAGGTATTTCTGCCGGGATATTTTCGACAGACGTGTTCAAAGCCATCGGGAGGCACAGAAAAGGACAATGGAAATCAAATTCAGGCCAGGGATCATCCGAAACAATGAACTGGTGTATTCCTTCAACATTTCTTAATAAAGATAATAATTCTTTCCTGCATTCATAGATAACTTTTGCTCCGCTCTGTGTGATTATTGGAGCAAAACGAATATACATAATGTTATCTCCAAAGATGCCGCCATGAATAAAAACAGTTTTACCTCTTAAATCAGAACCATCCCATAATGGTTGAGAAATTTCCTGATGCCTTGGTGAAGAAACTGTTTTCAATAACTGCCATGTATCATTTAATATTTCTCTGAGATTTCCAGTCAACAAAAGTAAGAAAAAGACATTTTGTAACAATCCAGGTGAAACTGGATTAATCCTGAAAGCTCTAAGGTAGTATCTTGCAGCTTTATTAAGTTCGCCATTTTCTTTATAAATACTGCCCAGATTAATACATGCTTCCAAAAAGTCTGGATTAATCTGCAATGCTTTTTGATAATTCGTTAATGCCTCATTAAGCTGCCCTATTTCCTGGTGGACACTGCCAAGATTATTATATGCATCAGCGTAGTTTGGCGCTAACTGAAGAGCTTTCTTGATATATATCAGTGCGGAAAAATATTCCTTGCGTTGATAACAGACCAGACCAGAGAAGTGAAGGGCATTAACGTTGTTTGGTTGAACTCTCAATATTTTCTCCAGGAGGCTCTCCGCCTCTTTCAGATTTCCTGTTTGAACGTATTCAATGGCCAATTGCATTGACTTATTAATGTCTTGAATTTCGCCGAAGGCGGTATGCCTGATATTATTCACATTTGACAAAATATCCGAGCCTCTCTTTGCAAATATACATTATAACTGTTCAACTTCTTTAATCACCATCTCCCTGACCTCATCAATGGGGAGAGAGGTTTTCTTAGGGTCTCCACATAAAACCCGGAAGAACCTTATTAATCAAGTTTTCATGACCCGATATTTAGTATTATCCTGTTTTTCATTTTTTCCCTGGAAACAATCCTTTGATTCCCTCAGTCAATGCATTGAGGGGCACTGCGGTTACACCATTGCCCAGAGCATATCTCTTCCTGCCAGGGTAGACCACGGCTATCTGTTCAAGGTTCAACTCCTCACGAGCGATCCGCATTGATGGCGTTATTCGTGGCGCATCTATACGCTTGCATTCTACACCAAGCATTCGTCCCTTCTTTGTGAGTACAAGGTCGATCTCCGCTCCGCCATGAGTTGCCCAGTAATATGTTTCGTCCGGTTTTGTTGCTTTAATCGTCTCCTCAATAACATACCCTTCCCAGGAAGCACCACATTTGGGATGACTAAGTACATATATTCTTAAATATACTAACGTATTATATGCTTGATATTCTCTATCTTTTATGGCATGATGATAACAAGGGAGGTTATCCATGCCAAAAAATAGTCCATATAATATCATTTTAACTC
>JBAQLU010000018.1:0-25510 GCA_049302065.1 Thermodesulfovibrionales bacterium | reverse complement strand
CCGTAGGAGTCTGGACCGTGTCTCAGTTCCAGTGTGGCCGTTCGACCTCTCAGCCCGGCTACCCGTCTCTGGCTTGGTGGGCCGTTACCCCGCCAACTACCTGATAGGCCGCAGGCCCATCCTTAAGTGAATTGCTCCTTTTACTACAAGCCTCCCAGCCCGTAGTCTTATCGGGTATTAGCTCAAGTTTCCCTGAGTTGTCCCCAGCTTAAGGGCAGGTTACCTACGTGTTACTCACCCGTCCGCCACTAAGTTAGCAAAGAGCATATAGCACAGAGCTTAGAGTTAAAAGATTAAAAACTAAATCCTATCTCTTTGCTCTACGCTCCATGCTCCCTGCTAACCCCGTTCAACTTGCATGTGTTAAGCACGCCGCCAGCGTTCGTTCTGAGCCAGGATCAAACTCTCAATATAATGCTTAAAACTGACTAAGGGTATGCTACGCACTTTTTTAGATTTTTCAAAGAACAATACGTAAGAGAGATTATATTAACTAAAGTAAATCTGCTTTGTCAATACTTTTGTCTAAAAAAATTTAAACTGTCGCTTAGACTTTTTGACACTTACTCAATGCTTCTTTTATACTTTCAACAAATACCCTAAAAGGAGAACCTCATTATGGATTTTGGAATGAAAAACAGGCTTTCACGTATTATTAATCCAAGATCAGGGAAAACCGTCATGCTTGCAGTTGACCATGGTTACTTTCAAGGTCCGACAACAGGGTTGAGAGATCTCGGAAAAACCGTCACGCCCCTGATTCCCCACACAGATTGTTTATTTATAACAAGAGGGATGCTGAGAAACAGCATTGATCCAAGGAGTAATGTTGCAATATGCCTCAGGGTTTCAGGTGGGTCAAGTATACTTGGCGAACTCTCAAATGAAGATATTACAACATCTATGGAAGAGGCGATAAGGCTTAACGCCTCCGGAGTCGGGATGTCTATCTTTGTTGGCGCACGCAATGAAGACAAAACCATATCAAATCTTGGGAGACTGGTTAACGAGGCAGAGAGATATGGCATGCCTGTGCTGGCTGTAACGGCTGTTGGTAAAGAGATGGGGAGGGATGCACGGTATCTCGGACTCGCTTGCAGGATGGCCGCTGAGATTGGGGCACATTTTGTGAAAACATATTATTGCGAGGATTTTTACAAGGTCGTGGAAGGATGCCCGGTTCCTGTTGTTATGGCAGGCGGGAAAAAGATACCTGAGAGAGACGCCCTGCAAATGACGGCAAATGCTATCAAAGAAGGAGCATCAGGCGTTGATATGGGCAGAAATATTTTTCAGAGTGACAATCCTTCCGGAATGATTAAGGCAATAAGGGCAGTAGTACATAAAGGCGCTTCTGTTGATGAAGCATTTGAGATCTATTCCAGGAAATAAGGGTTCAAGGATTCCAGGATTCAAGTGAAAACAATAACATCTTACTTGAACCCTCGACCACTCGAACCCTTGAACCCTTTTCTTTTATGAAAGTAGCTGTTTACTACAACAATAAAGACATAAGGATCGAAGACCGGCCAATGCCCTCTATTTCCAATAATGAACTCCTGATCAAAATGAAGGCTTCCGGAATCTGTGGAACTGATGTAATGGAGTGGTACAGGATCAAGAAGGCTCCGCGAATTCTGGGGCATGAGGCGGCAGGAGAAATTGTTGAGGTTGGAAGTAATGTTGAGGGATTCAAAACAGGTGACAGGGTATTTGTTTCTCACCATGTGCCATGTTACAAATGCCATCATTGCATGCAAGGCAATTATACTGCCTGTGAGTCACTTCATACCGGCAATTATTATCCGGGAGGTTTTGCGGAATATATCAGGGTGCCTGAAGAAAATGTCAGATACGGAACTTTTCTGCTTCCTGGGAGTCTTACCTACGAGGATGCTGCGATGATTGAACCTTTGGCATGTGCAATTGCCGGCCAGAATCAGATAGGAGCAAAAGAAGGTCAGACAGTTTTGATAATAGGCTCAGGCATTTCAGGTATTTTGCATATTCAACTGGCAAAGGTGAAAGGCATAAAAATTATTGCTACAGATATCAATGACTACAGGATGAATAAGGCTGTGAAATTTGGCGCTGATCACACAGTCGATGCGGGCAAATACTCTATCGATATGCTGAAAAACATCAACGATGATAGATTGGCAGATCTTGTGATTGTCTCTGCTGCTTCACAGCAGGCAGTTGATAATGCCCTGTCTTCTGTTAACAGAAAAGGAAAGATCCTTTTTTTCGCTGTCCCTGAAACTGATATAAGCATTCCATCCCTGCTATTCTGGAGAGACGAGATTACTGTGACATTTTCATACGGCGCCGCACCCGATGATTTAAAGCAGGCAATAAACCTGATTGACAGCGGCATGATTAATGTCAGAGAAATGATAACTCACAGAGTCCCGTTGTCATCCATTATACAGGGCTTCAAATTGGTTGCTGAGGCTAAAAATTCTCTGAAGGTCGTAGTAGTTCCGGACAACGATAGATAAATAATCTGATCCTATCAGGAATTTCAGCAACTGATAGAAGCTTTAGCCAGTGGTTGCAGCCTCCGGCGTCTTATCAGGTTTTCCCTCTCTGGAGAATGCGTGGAAGAATATTTGATTCCTTTTTTGAAGTCTCTTGCTTAATGGCCGGCTCATCAATCTTTTTCTTTTCCTGCGGATATTCCTGAGGAGGTCTGACAGGGCCAGGTGAAAAACCTGGGTCGATGAGATACGCCTCTCTGAAATACCTGTTCGCTTCATCAAATTCATGGAGTTGATACAATGCATAGCCGATCCGGTAATAGACAGTAGCGTCAGGCTTCTTCTTTGCGTATTCTTTAAAAAGCCTTACAGCTTCTTTATATTTTCTACTGTTATAGTATTGAAGAGCTTTTTGGTATTCTGTGTTGGAATCTGCAGGGAATGTCTCTGATGCTACAGAGAGGGTAATGATTATTGTGATTACAATAAGTATTGCAGTTATTTTTTTATGATGCAGCGACTTTATCACAGAGAGATTTATCATAGCCAGCCCTCTTCTCTAAAAAACCCCCCGTCTTTCGCCAAAAGGTATTTTAAAAAAAGCTTATCACTTACTGTGGATTTCGTCAACATTTTTATTCATAAAAAAGTGTGACTTCAACAGTGTCTCCTTCATAGATTCCGAGTTTCCTCAACGGAATAACAATTGTTCCGTCTGCTCCCGTTAATGTTGTAATAAGCCCTGATTTGCCGAGCAGGGGTACCGCCCATATTTCTCCATCTCTTTCTTCAAGGGCTACCCCTATATGTTCTTCTCTGCCAGGGCTTGAGGAAATGTTTCTTGCAATCTTTGCCTGTATAGTCCTTTTCCTGCTGTTAAATACATTCCCGCTTGCTCCGGATTGAATTTCCAGAACAGGCCTGATAAAGATTTCAAAGCAGATATTAACGGCTGCCGGATGTCCCGGGAGACCGAATACAGGTGTGCTTTCAACAATGCCTCCTATCATCGGTTTGCCGGGCTTTAATGATACGCCATGGAACAAGACACCCGGCCTGCCAAGATCATTTATCACTTTTTCAGTAACATCTTTTGTGCCTACCGAACTGCCTCCTGAAATCAGGATCATATCTGAATCTCTCAAAGAATTTTCAATAATATCCTTTATGAGATTATACTTATCGCTGAAAATACCTTTTTTTACAGGAATGCCTCCGGCGCCTGAAATCAATCCTGCAAGAGTATAAGAGTTTATGTCCCTGACCTGACCCGGCTTAACAGGCTTATCAGCAGGCACTATTTCATCGCCTGTTGATACTATAGACACTTGTGGTCTCCCGCAAACCCAAACATCCGTGATCCCGAGACCGGCAAGCGCTCCGATATCCTGCGGTCTTAGCCTGTGACCGCTTTTCAAAATGCATTCATCTTTTTTCGCATCCTCTCCTGCGTGAATTACATTCTCCCCGGGTGAAACAGGCTTTACAACCTCTATTATGGTTTCATCTACCTGCTGTGTATGTTCCAGCATCACAACTGAGTCAGAACCATCGGGAAGCATTCCACCTGTTGCAATCTTTGCTACCTCACCCTTCCCCAGCAGAAAGCGAGGGGTTTCTCCCATGAATATTTCAGTTTTCATATTCAGATATGATGGCATACCCTCTGTAGCACCGAACGTATCGGCAGAATTTACTGCGAACCCGTCAACCGTTGACCTGTGAAACGAAGGCAGGTCTTCAGGTGAAATGATATCCCTTGAAATTATCATCCCGTAGGTTTTATCGATAGGCAGGATAATTTCAGCAGGTCTTTTGAAGGGTGCATATGCAAAAAGGAGCTCTAAAGCCTTTTCTACTGAGATTAGTTCCTCTCTGCCAAGCATGTCTTTCATATGTTTTTCCCAGTTATCGGGGTCAATTATACCTGTTCATCGTTTTATCTACCCCTTCTGTGATAATCGAGTAGATTACATCTACTGCTTTCTGAATCGCTTCTTTCATTACCGCAAGTTCTTCCCTCCTGAACTTTCTCAGGACATACTCCTCAGCGGGCATCCATTGTTCTCTTCCTATGCCGATCTTCACCCTTAAGAAATCCCTGGAACCTGTATTCTCTATTATCGATTCAATACCTTTGTGTCCGCCTGATGAACCTGTCTTCCTGATTCTCAGTTTGCCTGTTTCCATGTCAAGGTCATCGTGGATCACTATGAGATTTGCAGGCTCGATACCAAACTTTCTGAGCATATCCTGAATAACGTGTCCGCTCAGATTCATATAAAGAAGGGGTTCCACAAGCAGGATATCATTTCCGTCTGCAGAACCCCTTCCAATTCTAAAAGTTTTTTTATCTCTTAAATCTATTTTATTCCTGCAAGCAACTTCCTCAATCACCATGAAACCGACATTATGTCTGGTTCTCTCATACTTTCTTCCTGGATTGCCGAGGCCGGCTATTAGCCACATAAATATAGTTAACAGTTAAAAGTTATCAGTTAAAAACAGTTACCGAAGAGTTATTTTTTCGCTTCCTGTTCCTTCTCTTCTTCTTTCTTGCCCTTCTTGATCACCTCAGGTTCTGTAACCTCAGGCGCGGCAACAACCTCCTCAACAGGCGCAACTGCTTCAACAGCAGGAGCTATAACATTCGCTATAACCTCACCATGATTTGTAAGAACCTTAATGCCTTCTTCAAGCTTCAGGTCGCCAACATGTAATGATTGGCCTATTTCAAGCCCTGAGATATCTATTTTTACATGGCCGGGGATTTTATCCGGAAGGCATTCAATTTCTATTTCTCTCAGCGGGTTCTGCAGCAGACCTCCATCCCTCTTTACCCCTATCGATTCTCCGGTAGTGGTTATATGCACACTAACTTTTACCTTCTCTGTAAGTAATAATTCAAAAAAATCTACATGGAGCAATTCCCTATTCATAGGGTCTACCTGATAATCCTTCATGAGGGCAAGTTTGTTCTCGCCGTCTTTGAATTGAAGGTTTACCATAACCTGCTCACCAGAAGTTGTATTAATGAATTGCGTAATCTCCTTCTTGGGTATCTTTATCGGCAGTGAATCTCCACCTCTATAAAGTATCGCGGGAATCATATAATTCCTCCGCAGAGATCTTGCGACTCCTTTGCCTGTCTCTTCCCTTTTCTCTACAGTAATAGTTATCTTTTCCATTGCTCCTCCTTTTCCTTTATACAAAAAGCGAACTTATAGAAGATTCTTCATGAATCCTTTTGATCGCCTCTCCAATGAGAGTCGCTATACTCAACACAGTCAGTTTCTTACACTTTTCTTTTTTGCTGTCAAGCGGAATCGTATTTGTTACAATAAGCTCCTCAAGCACGGAATTGTTTATTTTTTCAATCGCATTACCTGAAAGCACAGCATGTGTACACGCAGCAATAACATTCTTTGCTCCCTTTTCTTTCAGAGCTGAAACGGCCTGAATAGTAGTCCCACCCGTATCAATCATATCATCAAGGATAATAGCATCTTTACCTTTCACTTCACCTATTACGTTCATTAGCTGAGATATATTTGCAGCTTCACGCCTTTTATCAATGATTGCAATAGAGCACTGGAGTTTCTTGGCAAAAGACCTCGCCCTCTCAACACCACCTGCATCAGGTGAAACAATGACAAGATCCTGGGAATTATATTTATTATGTACATAATCGAACAACACAGGTGAGGCATAAAGATTATCAACAGGGATATTAAAAAAACCCTGAATCTGGGCTGCATGAAGATCCATAGTAAGGACCCTGTTTGTACCGGCCGCAGTTATCAAATCTGCAACAAGTTTTGCAGATATAGGCACCCTTGGCTGAACCTTTCTGTCCTGTCTCGCATAGCCATAATATGGGATCACAGCCGTTATTCTTCGTGCAGATGCCCTCTTGAGTGCATCCACCATCAAAAGAAGTTCCATGAGATTGTGATTTACCGGCATGCAGGTCGGTTGCAGAACAAAGACATCAGTGCCTCTGACATTTTCATTGATATGAACCGTGATCTCACCATCACTGAATTTTGATACAGTAGCATCTCCAACGGGTATGTCGAGATCGTCGGCAATCTCTTTTGCAAGACCCTTATGTGCATTACCGGTAAAGAGTTTAATTCCCTCAGGCATCACCCCTCCAAATATAAAAAGTTATAAGTTGAAAGTTAAAAGTTAAAAATTTAGAAATCATGAAAATTATTCCGGTTAAACTTTTAACTCTTAACTAATAACTTTTAACTCACGAATTTACTTTGTAAATTCGTGCTGGCTGGGGCGGGAGGATTCGAACCTCCAGATGGGAGATCCAAAGTCTCCTGACTTGCCGTTTGTCGACGCCCCACCTTTAAAAAAAGTGAAAAGTTAAAAGTGAAAAGTGAAAAGTTAAAAGTGAAAAGTCATCCCTGAATGATTTGTTTTGTTCCTTAACTCTTAACTTTTAACTCTTAACTTTCAACTTATAACAGCGTTTCAACCACACATGACCAATTCGGCTTCATTGTCTTAGCAGCAGCAGCAGCCTTATCTTTATTCTCAAAAGCACCAAATACTGTGGAACCGCTGCCGCTCATTCCGGATATTACCGCCCCTGCTCCTGTCAATTTCTGCCTTATCTCTCTGATAACAGGATACCTTTCAGCAACCACTTCTCCAAGATCATTATCGAGCATTTTCCCGAGGGAGGCGAAATCCTTCCTGTTTAAAGCCTGACAGAAAAGTTTAATATCAAAAGGTTTTTTTGTCAACTTATCTGTATGAAATGTGTCAAAGGATGTATAAGCCCATGCTGTGGAAACAGAGACAGGAGGTTTAACAAGCAGAAGCATGATAGATGACTGTATTTTCAATGGGGTAACCTTTTCACCCCTTCCTTCGACCAGAGCAGAAGGACCGTTTAAAAAAAATGGGACATCTGAACCTGTTTCTGCACCAATTGCGTTTAATTCCGCATGACTTAATTGAAGTCCCCATAACTTGTTCAATCCTGATAATGCATATGCTGCATCACTGCTTCCCCCCCCAAGTCCTGCGCTGACCGGTATCTTCTTTTTTAATTGAATTCTGGCTCCCTTTGTGCAATGTGTATGTTTTTTCAGAATATTTACCGTTTTATATACGATGTTATCGTGAAGCGGGATATCCAGATCAGTCACAATATCAATAGAATCTGCATGTTCAATTACGAAGCTATCATAAAGGTTTACACACTGCATCAAACTGATAATATTATGGAAGCCATCGTCTCTTTTTCCGACTATCTTAAGGAACCAGTTGATTTTTGCAGGGGCGCGTAAATGAAGTGGGGCAGATCGGGAGGGTGAATCAGAGATACACTGACGCGGAGAAAAATCTCTCCGGCTCACAGCTTCTCCCTGTCTCCGTGTCCGAGTTCCTTTATTTTCTTTTCGACTCTCTCTTTCAGGCCTTCATCATCACCTTTTGTATGAAACTCGATCGATTTCTCCCAGTATTCCCTGGTCTTTTCTTTAAACCCCATCCTGTTACAGACATCTCCCAGATGTTCGTATAAAACAGGATCATCTTTTACTTTTTCTACAGCCTTCATTAATATCTTCAGAGCCTCATCGTAATTCCCTAATTTATAATATACCCATCCGAGGCTGTCCATTATGTAGCCGCTTTCAGGTTTCAGTTCAAGCGCCCTGTTTATGAGCGAAAGCGCCTCATTGAGGTTTATCCCTTTATCTGCATAACTGTAACCCAGGTAGTTCAGTGCATCTGCATGTTTCGGATTAATTTCGATAGCCCTCTTCAAATACCCTGTCATCTCATCAAACATTTTTGCTTTTTCATATACTATGGCAAGATTAAAATTCAAATCCTCGTTGTTTTCAAAACGGGGGATTGCATCCTTCAATATCTTCTCTGCCTTTGCATAATCTTTTTTATGGATATATATTGTTGAAAGATAGAAATAAACTTCTGGTTTTTCCTTTTCGAAAGTCAGCACTTCTTCATAAACGGCAATTGCATCATCATCCCTGTCAATCTTTGAATATAAAAATCCCATATAAAGGAATGCGTTGAGATTTTTTGGGGCTTGCTGGACTATTTTCTTAAGTTCCAGTATAGCTTCATCGGTTCTTTCAAGTTCTCCAAGCGATAATGCGAGATAGTATCGCATTACTGTATTGTCAGGTCGGGATTCGAGCACAATCCTGAATTCCTCAACAGCCCTTTCATACTGTTTGTCTTCAAAATAGAGTATCCCGAGATTTATATGTATCTCAAGGTTTACAGGAATCCTGCTGCTGATCTTCTCATACTGCTCTATTGCCTTATCCGTTTCTTTTTGCCTGAAATAGATCTGTGCCAGTCTTTCCCTGGCCTGAAGGTTGTGTGGATTTACTTCAATCGTCTTATTGTAATATTCCTCTGCCTCTTTCAGTTTATTGTTCATTTCGCTGATAATCCCTAAATTAAAATAGGCTGCATCAAAATTGGGTTTTTGCGTAATTGTCTTTTCGAAATATTCCGAAGCCTTCACCAAATCTCCCTTGTCAATATAGAGCGAGCCGAGATAATAGGTGGCCATTATATTGTCAGGATGTTTGGCGTTGACTTCATCCAGGATATTGATAGCCCTCCCGTATTCTTTCCTGGAAGCATACAGTAGGCTCAAAAAGAGCGATGCTTCCTGGTTCTCCGGCTCTAACTTCAGAATCTTTTCATATATATTTATTGCATCTTCAGTCCTTTTCTTGCTGTTATACAGTTCTCCAAGGAGCATGAGAACAGGGACATAATTAGGGTCTGCCTTGATTATATCTTCAGCCTGTGATATTGCATCAGCCACTTTGCCTGTTCTGAGAAGCATATAACAAATCTGCGTTCTAAGGTAAGAAGATGAAGGATCAGACTCAATGGCCTTATTGTAATATCCAATTGCATCTTCCCACTTTCCTTCTTTTTCTGCAAAATAACCGAGCATATACTGATAGTAAGCATCCTTCGGAGGTAAAGGCCTTTCTTCCTGAACCCTAACCTCTTTCGCAGTGCATGAGAAAACAAAAACCACAAGGAGTGATAAAAGCATTCTTTTCAGCATGATAAATTATGACACAAAGATAAGAATGATAACAAATGTGATAGAATTTCATATGAATTTTGTCGATATCATCTTTCCGGTCAATATAGGCCCTCTCACCTACAGATGTCCTGACGCATTTCTGAAAACAATAACCCCTGGCATGGCTGTGAGCGCCCCGCTGAAAAACAAAATAACAAAAGGGATAGTTATGGGTAAATCTCCGGCAATACCATCCGGACACATCAAGGAAATTCAGGATATTCACGGTGACAGCCCTGTTTTGAGTGACAGAATGGTCAAGCTATTGAAGTGGATGTCTGAATATTATATCGCTGAACAGGGGCTTGTCCTGAAAAACATGCTGCCTAAAGAGGCATTCACAAAGGTAAAAAAAAGAAAGACAAAAGTTCTCAGTCACTCTCTGTCAGAAAGGGCCCTTGGAGAAGACAACGGTACAAAGGTGATTGAGGTCAATAATAATCTGGTTGCTGATCTTACAAAATCATTTAAAAAAGATACCTATAAGGCATTTCTCCTTCATGCCCCGTCTTCTTCCTGTGAACACTCATTACTAACAAGGATACTCCCTGAAACCTCAAATGTAATCATTCTGGTTCCAGAGGTATCCTTGGTAAATAACCTGTACATTTTACTAAACAGGAGATTCGGGGAAAGGGTCTGTCTTTTCCACAGTGAACTGAGCAGGGGCCAGAGGTCTGAATCAATCGGTAGAATTCTTTCCGGCCATTCAGATATTGTCCTGGGCACCCGGTCTGCTGTTTTTGCTCCTTTGAAAAAGGTATCCTTCATTGCAGTGCTCCACGAACACAGCAGTTCTTATAAACAGGAGAACAGTCCATGCTATAACGCAAGGGATATTGCAGTAATGAGGGGTTATCTTGAAAAGGCAGTCGTACTCCTCTCATCCATCAGTCCATCCATAGAGTCTTTCTATAACTGCAGATCAGGGAAATATACCTTGCTGAACCCTTCATTTGACACAAAAAGACCGAAGGTTAAGGTAATTGATATGAGATACGAAAAACATATCAAGCCTTATCTGTCGAAAACCATAACCGATGCTGCCGCAAGGCATATAAAAAACGACAAAAAGATTATATTTGCTATAAACAGAAGGGGACACTCAACCCTCCTTCAATGTATGGACTGCAGTCATATAGAAGAATGCCCTGTATGCAGGATTCCGATAGTATTTCACAAGCAGGACATGTCAATGAAGTGCCATTATTGCGGATACACCCTGTCCAAAGTGCCTGAAAGTTGCAGCAAGTGCAGAGGCTATAACATGCAACTTCTTGGAGCCGGAACGCAGCGGGTTCAGGAAGACCTTGAGGATCTTTTGGGTATAAAAGCCCTCAGGCTCGACAGCGACAGGGCAAAAAATAAATCAGAGGTAGAAGCTCTGATCGGGGCAACCTTTACAGATGCTAACAGGATTTTTATCGGCACAAAACTGATGACAAAAAGACTGGGGAGTGACAGCAGATTCGCGATGGCTGCCATTCTGAACACAGACCTGTACCTTAATCTCCCTGATTTCAGGTCAGCAGAAAAGTCTTATCAGGAAATCCTATCTATTATTGATAAGATTGACCCTGATGGAGAAGTCTTTATCCAGACAAGGATGCCGCAGAATTATCTTTATAAATGCCTTAAAACTTATGACTACAACTCATTCTTCAAGGAAGAATTGGAGAGACGCAGAGACCTCTCCTATCCGCCATTTTCAAAACTGCTGTTGATCAAATTCATAACCAAGAGAGACATCAGCAGCAAGCTATCAAATATGAAAAAACCGGTCGATGCCCTTGAAATAATCGGCCCGTATATAGCAAAAAACAAAAAAGGTGAAAATGAATACAAGTTACTCCTGAAATCCTCTCTTCGTGAAAAACTTCATTCCACAGCAAAATCCCTGATCCAGGCATTCAGAAACCAAAAGGACATAAGAATAAAAGTTGATGTCGACCCGGTAAAGATTTAACAAAACTCTACCCAAAATCCTGACTTATAGGAGAAGTACGCAGCTAACGACAGAGTTCACTGGCGTGGCGGCAGTATCGCCACGTCTATGTGGAGCGCTTTGTTATGCAGTTTTTTGAATTAGTTTCTTGTCGAGTTCAAGCTCATAAGAGAAAATTGTCTTAATGTTCATTTTTTTAGAAGCATTAAGGATTTCTATTCCAACTATTTTATTTTCAGATGTTGTATCTAAATTAACACCCTCAGAAATTTCAACGACGCCATCGGGTTTTTGATTCCCCAATTTTATATATATAGCATCAACCTCATTATCGTAATGCACTTTCATTGTTTTCTTCCTTTCTTCAGCGGATAATTTGTTATTACTGTTATGGTATCCTTTTTGACAGAGACAACAATTTTCAAAGAATACTCTATGCCAATAACATTTTTTATAATCTCATGTTCGCCCTGATGTAAATTCATACTTGCCAAAATATCTGTTACTGTTGACTCAGGAATTCCGTAAAGTTTTGCTCGCCTTTTAGCATGACGAGAAAATTTTATATTCATAGGCTCACCCGATTACATTATAACCTTTTCCTGCAAATATGGCTCATTTGTATCGCACCACAAAGTGCAAAAATACTCACATTTTTGCATTAAAATGCAAGAAACAAGACCTGCCCCGCTTAGCAACTCAATAGAAAAAAAGGCTCATAGAAATTGATCCAACTATTCATTGCAAGACTTCCTTTATCTACGATCCTCAATCACAGTATCTGCTTCTTTTCTTAGATTAGGTCTTGTATTTTCAGGGTCGTTTTCATCAATACAACTAAAAATTAAATTTGAAGATGTCCCCGTCCACCATTGGACACCTTGCCCACTAGTATTTCTCACTCTCATGACTTTGCCTTGCTTTGCGCAGTATTCGCTTGCTTCTTGGGCAGCCTTAACCTGCAATTTTCCGGAAGATTTTCCGCCCCACATATCCTCGACCGATAGAATATATGAATCTTTTCCGTAAGGGGCAATCGCAGACGTAGAGGCGCAACCTGTAAGCAATGCAAATGTGCAAGCCAACAAAATAATCGTCTTCATTATTAATCTCCTTTTTGCCACAACGATCAAGTTAAGGCGCAGGGGAACAGACGATTGAACGTAAAAGAAAAACGTTTAATCCCTGTCGACTTGAACGCCTTATAAGTGTTATAAATCATAATTTACTCAGCAAGTCATTGATTTCGTTATATTTGTTTATGTCAGTATCAATGTAACTGTTTTCTAATATATAAGCGAGCTCAAAATAAATCTTACTAAGTCGTGTATCTATTGATTCCTTTATATCTTGCTTATTTGAAACAAGCAGGAACTTGTTAGAGAAGGACTCAAAAAAAATGTATTCCTTGTTGTTCCGTCGAGTGATATTAAGAGATATTGTACGACATGCTTTTGAAAGATTCTTAATTGTCCCTTTGAACTCTGGAGAATCATGATTAGAGCTAATGGTAAACAGTTTCGGAAACTTTAGAATAAATTCCTTATCTTGTTTGGCATAACGAATTTCTTTACAGTCAGCCATTTCACAAAGTTTGATTTTAATTTGTTCTGCTGATGGTTCATCGACAAAAAATGGAATAATATATTCTCCTGAATAAAGTTCCAACTCTTGCTTTCTTTTATTACAAACACCAATAAAAAAGGGAATCCCTAAGCTTTTCAGATATTCCGTCTTTCCTGTTATAGAAAAAGATCTCCTGTTACTTTTTATTTGAATAGCAAAAGATTCTTTAGGTATAAGGGCGTCATTGTTGCCATTGGGAATACTGTCAAATATGGTACAAAAAAAATCAGAACCTAAATCATCTGCAATAGTTGACGGTTGTGAAATAAATGCAAAATTAGACAATATATATCTGGCAAGATTTTCACTCTGCCAACCTTTTCTAAAACTGGCAAGATGTTTTTTCATGTATATTTTTCTCTTTATTTATAACGTCTGGCCGAATAGCACGCAGCGAAGTAAGTGTCCTTCTAAAAACGATTGTTAAAGCTAATACCGATTTATATTTTGCTCTTGATATTGCTCACTCCACTTCACTACCTTTCCATCTCGCAATGTTACTTGATATGTACGAGGCCATTCTGAAATGCTATGTTTCATCTTTTTATAGATTAAATATTCTTCACCCTTGTCGCCATCCATCGATACTGAAACTGGCTCTCCTAATGCTTGAATAACTTCCTGTTTTGTCATCCCAAGTGATAACTTGTTAAATTCTGATGCTGTCCCATAAATCATGGCTTGACAGCCAGAAAGAAAAATTGCTAACCCAACAACACCGACATAGAGTTTTTTCATAGTAATTTTTTCTCCATAAAAACATTTAACAATATTTCTATACTTGTTTATAACGCCCAAGCTCACGAGGAGGCGTGGGCAGTTTCACGCCGATCACGTGAAGCGATTCGTTATGTCCCACATATCCTTTGATACATCGAAGGTGAATCTTGTATCTCCAGACTCTGAACAAATTCAACTATGTGTTCAGCATTAACCACAAAGACAGTTCTTTCTTTAGCCCCAATTGCTTCTTTAAAGCTTTTGACCCCGACATGTGATGGTTGTCTTGTCGATAAACTTTTCCTGAAACGTAGAAATGGGACCTTCCTAAATTCAGCCTTGTGTATTTCACCTTTCTCGGTACTGATATCCTCTGGGTTGAAAGTACATATCCGAAGTTCAGCGGTAGTTGCGATGACTGAGCAATAGAAGGATAGAAAACGAGTCTTGTCTTTTTTGTGTAGTTGGTATTCTTCAAAAGCAATCGCCTCTGTCGCATCCAGCAGTTCAGCTGCTGTTCGCTCTAACATGGGTTTACTTTTCGGGTCTTGACCATGGACAACGCAGAACGCTGATTCAGGTGAAGATGGGTCTAACGCAGCCTCGAACCAGTTGAAATAATGGGTATTGTCATCTTCTACACATGTTACCCAGAACGTTGCGTGTCGCCGGTCAGCATTTCTCGTGTCTGGTTCGAGAAAGAGCCATGAGGTTTCGCGAACGCGCTTACATTCAATGATTATTTTCTGCGTGTCATACTGATTAGTGAGTACAAGGTCAACAAAACCATTGGTATCTGCGCTTAAATTATGCCAAGGCAGCTCTTTTGCCAGAACGCTCCAACCATGGATGTTCTGTGTTTTCTCAATATGCCTTTGAATTCCGATCTGCAGTGGGAATCCAGAAGAATTCACTATATCTCGTAGCTTTTTATCATCCATCTTCGTGTTTATTCTTTCTTAACCATAACAATGATTATACCAACTTGGTTTTTCCCGGGTTCTTGAAAGAATATAGCATAGTAGGGAATTACTTGAAAGAGAAAATTGTTATAAAAATCAAGATGTCTGATAAAAGCTTACTCGGCTTTTACTCCTTATTAACATGATATACCAAGTTGGTATATCATAGGAAATTTCTCCCTATTGATTTTCGAGAGTACTTAACAGCCCTCATCACGATATTCCTTGTACCTATTTCAGGAAGTAGTTAGTCCACATTGACTATGATTTCTTACTCGTTTTTGCACTAAATTCCGAGATTTTTTTCTGCACATTATCACTTTGACAATGAGGGCATTTCATTTTTGGTTTAGCTTCAAATTCTTTAATAGATAGGAATACAGTAACCTCATGATTACAGTCTTTACAGACATATTCATAAGCGGGCATATCAACCTCCTTATTGTCCGATGATTTGCGGTTATACTCAACACAATTATATCAGGTTTAAAAGGGGAGGACTTCAAGAAGAATTCCACGGGGCTATAAAAGCAATATCATAGATAAAAAGAGAAGTTCTAACTTGTGCCCCTCATATATAGATCATAAAGAGCTTTGCCTACGAAGAAATCTCCCCACGCTATGCCTATATCCGCAAGGGTTGACTTCAGCAGCATGGAACTAAGGGGTATAGACTTTGCTATCATCTCCGAGATACTGAAATGGGCCATGAATATCGTTCCATAAATAACAATGAGGCCATTGAGGAGATAACCATAGACCGCAGTCTTCCGTGACATAAAAAGGGCAGTGACCAATATGACGTCCACTAACGGGAACAGAGTTGCAAGAAACTTTGCAGGATCAAACAGAAAAGTATCCGGGTGTAACTTGTCGGCAATCATAAAGTTGTGAATCCTGTAGTGCAGCATTAATCCTGATAAAGCTAATAAAAATAACGCTATTAATAACGTGTTTTTCTTCATGGTTCACCTAAAAATTAAAATTTACCATGTGGCCGAGATAAAAAGTGAGCCCGACGACAACAATATGCAGGACCCACCAGCCCGGTTTATATCTCATGAAGTATTTAAGCATATTACCTCCAGAGAATATGGCCAAGTGCATATACCATGGTTATTCCTATACAGTGTATTATCCACCAACCAGCTCTGAGAAAACCTATTTTCTTTGAGAAATTCTCTTTTTCCATATTTCACTCCTTTTAACGATACAAACCTAAAATACCATTTCATAATATTACCATTTGTTCCATAATTGGCGTCATTGCTTTGCGGATTATTCAGTAAAATATGCTTTTTTAATTAGAGTCTGTTTATAAAGTAATTATTTAAACACCCTCCCCAACCCCTCCCCTCAAGGGAGGGGCGATTTTACTACCCTCTCCCTTGAGGGGAGAGGGCAAGGGTGAGGGTGTTTAACAGTTAATAAACAGACACTAATTAAGCAACTTTCAGACCTGCGTCTTACAGCTCTTCCCCTCAAACTCCTCCATCTTCTCGGCAAGACTCTTCCAGTTGCAGGTCTGCATGAGCTTGACCACCTGATGCACAGCGCCGCTCCCGATGATCTTCCATCTTTGATCTTCATTTTCAACACCATAGAAAGGCAGCATTAGAAAGAATGCACGGTCTGTGTATTTTTTGATTGGCGAGAGAACATCTTCCCGCCTCGTGTAATATGGGTCTTCTCCTTCCGCACATGGTTTTCCAAAAACATTGAACTGCCTGCATGATACCGGTCTCATTGGATGTACGGAACAGGCCCCTTCAACAAGAAAAGGACAGGAGTCGTTTTCTTTGTAATTTGTCAGTTGCGCCTTGATGACTTCACGAACAGTACCCTTGATCTTTTCTGTAACATACCAGGAAAGCCCGACCAGTTCCAGCGGATACGCAGGGATGGTCTGATGGGTTTTGCAGCAATGCGAACAACCCTTGCTGCAGGCTAATTTTCTGCCTGTCTTCAACTCTGCCTTGATGGCTTCATCGATGCCTTTATCCACTATGTAATAGGCATTTAGAAGCATTGGGAGCCAGGGATGTCTGTTTTCATCCGCACTAAAATGCAGTCTCTTTATCTGATAATAGTCTGTTTTGTTCTGTTTTTTGTCTTTCATTGCATTAAATAGATTATATAAAATAATGATGTGGACTTTCTATTCATATCGATGCCTTATGCGAGATTTATCTCGAAATGGTTTGCCAATGTACCCAATATAAACCTCGGCATTATGCAGTCATTTCTGACTGAGAAGGGGAAAAGCGTAAAGACTTTTCACTTTCATCTCGAATTCCTTCCTTTTGTGCAGAAATACAATTCCCGGATTATAGAAAAATTTGTCGGACAGACAGAACAATTCGGTGTTGAATATATGGGGCTGGATTATGTTTTTGCTTCCCTGCTTTTTGAAGATAAATATCTGAAATCAAAAGACCTGTTCAGGGAACGACTTGAATCGATAGGATTGACTTTGACTGATTTTGAGGAGATGAGAGAAATCACAACGGCATTCACTGAATCAGCATTTCTACGCTTACTGCCATATTTAAGAAATACAACGCTCGTTGGCTTCAGCTCTTCCCACTATCAATTAAGCAGTTCTCTCCTGATGTGCTCAAAGATCAAGAACATCTATCCGGATATTTTGACAATTGCAGGAGGAAAAGACTGTTCAGGTGCATTTGCGCATGATCTGATGAAAAGTACAGATTTTCTGGATTTTATCGGGATCAGCGAGTGTGAAGTAACTGTTGAAAGCTTACTCGAACATATTAATGATAATACAAAAGATTTTTATAATGTTATATACAGGGAGAGGGATGGGGAGATAAAAAGATCTTTTTCCAAACCGAATGTCTCAATCAATTCCCTGCCGTTTCCTGAATATAATTTTGAAGATTTACCTCTCAGCCCGGAAGAAATTATTCTCCCAATTGAATTTGGCAGGGGTTGTCCATGGAAAAGATGTACCTTCTGTCCTGATGAATCATACAACATACTGTGCCAGGCAAAGTCAGCAGAGCGGATAAAAGGAGAATTCGAATACTATCAGGGCATCTCAAAAGACCTCAGGAATTTCTTTATCCTGGACTCTGATGCCCTTAAAGACCCTAACATAATCATTGAGACATCCAGGTATCTTGAACCGAAGAATCTCAACTTCATCTATGCGGAATTCCGCGCAGAGAGGATGGACAAAGAAGTATTAGGCTCAATCATGCGCTTCGGCAACTGGGTCTCAAACTTCCAGATCGGGATCGAAACCTTCAGTGACAGGATCTTAGAGGTAATGAACAAAGGGGTCACAGTCCTGAAGAATGTGGAGGTATTGAAGGCAGCCGCTGAACTGGGTGCCCCGGTTCAGTTCAATCTCTTTACCTGTTTTCCGAAAATGACCGGGGAGGATATGAAAGAAAATTTCAGGGTAATGGACAGCATCACACATATCCTGACAAGTGAAAATATCCTTATTTATCCCGGAGAATTTTATCTGCCGACAGATTGTCCGGTTTTTCTGAATATTGAAAATTATGGCCTGAAGAAACACAGCGATAACATTTTCTCATTGATTTTTGAAGATTTCGGTATGCCCTCTTATTCCAACTATCCGTATCCATATCAGTTTGATAATGATGATGAACAGTTCCAGGTCTCAGGCTTAATAAGGAAGAAGGTTGAGGAGATCAAGAGTAAGAGCCCCGGCGATAATTATATGGTCTATTCCAATGCTCTGGATGCACTTCAGATTGAGGTTTGTCGTGATGGCCGCAGGTCAATCTACACATTGAATTCGAAAGAAAAGGACCTGTATCTTTCTGCTGTTGAAAAAGCACAGGAGATACAGAAGATATCTGAAAAATCAGGGATTCCTTTAGAGACTGCTTCTTACATGCTAAATGACCTTGAGCAGAAAGGCCTGATACTCTATTCCTCTGACAGAAAGTCATTCCTGTCCTTAGCGATGGAAAACAAAAAGGAAACCCAGAATCAGCAGGACAGATAGTTGGGCAAAAAACCTGACAACAAACAGGATAACCAGTCGAAAAATGATATTAAAATCTGGTGTCCTGACAAGGAGAGTTTCCAGTATGTGAAAGTTTGCGATATAAACTGCAAAAAGAAAGGCAGGTGTGAAGCTTTCAGGGATTATCTTGAGCCGAAATTATTCTAAAATGAATTTAATTATGTTAAAATTTGGAAGGAAATTATATGAAATTAGTCATCATCGGTGGGGGAATATCCGGTCTTTCTTTAGCCTATTTTCTTCTTGAAAAAAAGCCTTCTTTAGACATCGTTGTCCTTGAGTCCGAAAAAAAAGCCGGCGGTAAGATCTGGACTGATAAGGTTGGAGGGTTTTTGTGTGAAGGCGGGGTTAACGGCTTTCTCGATAACCGTCCGAAAACCCTGGAACTTGTCTCCAGGCTTTCCCTGACACCTCTAAGAAGCAACGATAATGCGAGGAAAAGGTTTATATTCTCTGAAGGGAAACTCCATCGCCTTCCTGAATCACCTCCTGCATTTTTTGCCTCAAACCTGCTGAGTTTGCCCGGCAGGCTGAGGATCATATGGGAAATCTTTGCTGCCAAAGGAAGCGGAGATGATGAGACACTTGCAGAGTTTGCAAAAAGAAGGCTCGGGAAAGAAGCATTTGAGAAGTTGATTGACCCGATGGCCTCTGGTATTTTTGCCGGAGACCCGGAAAAGATGAGCCTGAAGAGCTGTTTTGCAAAAGTCTATAATCTTGAACAGACTTATGGCAGCCTGATAAGGGGCATGATAAAACTCCGGAAGGAGGCGAAGAAAACAGGGGAAAAAGTCGGAGCCGGCCCTGGAGGTGTTCTGACTTCCTTCTATGACGGCATGGAAACAATGATAGGTTCTCTTTCAGTCTTTATGGGCGAAAGATTAAAGACAGGCACCAGCGCTGTATCAATCGATAAAAAGGGTAATGCCTATATTGTTTATCTGTCGGATGGCTCCAGTATTGAGGCTGAAGCTGTTGTTTGTGCAACTCCGGCTTTTGCAACTTCAGAGATGGTAAAGGGCATTGACAAGAATCTTTCTTCGAGCCTCAATGAGATCTATTATCCGACAATCTCTGTTGTATGTCTTGGATATAAGCGTGAAAGAATCGATCTTTCTCTTGACGGGTTTGGGTTCCTTATCCCCTTCAGAGAAGGCAGAAAAATATTGGGAACATTATGGGACTCAAGCATTTTCCCTAACAGAGCGCCAGAGGGTTATGTCCTGCTCCGAAGCATGCTCGGTGGAGCAAGGAGATCTGAACTCGCAGAACAGGACGAAGGCAAGCTTATAAGCCTGGTCATGGCTGAATTGAACGACATCATGGGAATAAAGACAGAACCTGATTTTGCAAAGGTCTACAGACATCCAAAAGGTATTCCTCAATATCCCATCGGCCACCAGGAAAGACTCGGTATAATTGATAAAATGGTCAGCAAATTCAAAGGTCTCTACATTACAGGCAATGCTTATCGCGGTATAGGAGTGAATGATTGCATAGAAAATTCATATAAACTTGCAGAAAGTATTCTTAAGGATATATAATTCAAGCTATTAATTGTTGCAAAAAACTCATCTGATTTTTGTCAGAATGACATGTGATAAATATTTTATTTAAAACAGGAGGGAAAATTGAAAGAACAAGAGATTGCAGAACTCCTAAAAAAAGAAAATGAAGAATTCAGGAAACTGAGCGAAGAACACAGGGGCCTTGATGTACTCCTTGCAGAGATTGACAACAAACTCTATCTTACTCCAGAGGAAGAACTTGAAAGAAAAAAGATTCAGAAGCAGAAACTCCTGAAAAAAGACAGGATGGCTGAAATTGTAAGAGAATACAAAAAAAATATTCCGGTAAATTAGAAGCAGGAACTGATAACTGAGAAGTAAGAACTGAGCGGAAAGAAATTGCCTTTCTCATTTCTTGCTTCTCAGTTTTTATTTCCTATATACAATAAATCCACATCCCCGGATCAGTGGGGAGATAGATATCAAATTCAAGGGGGTTTTTATGAGAAACAGGATGAGAAGCAGGATTATAAAAGAGGGTCTTGAGCGTGTTCCGCACCGGGCACTGCTCTATGCAACAGGGATTTCAAAAAGCGAGATGAAAAAACCGTTTATCGGTATTGCAACAAGTTTTACTGACATTATCCCCGGTCATATCGGGATGCGGGACCTCGAAAGATTCATCGAAAAAGGGATACACTCTGCCGGAGGTTATCCATTCGTTTTCGGGATTCCCGGTATATGTGACGGCATTGCGATGGGACACAGCGGTATGCACTATTCCCTTCCGTCAAGAGAGTTGATTGCCGACATGGTCGAGACTATTACCCAGGCGCATCAGCTTGACGGACTCGTGCTTCTCACAAACTGCGACAAGATAACCCCCGGAATGCTCATGGCTGCCGCAAGGATAGATGTTCCTGCAATTGTTGTGACTGCCGGTCCCATGCTCTCCGGTCATTTGAGGGGAAGAAGACTATCTCTTGTTAATGATACCTTTGAGGCAATCGGAAAATATAAGAAGGGCCTGATTAAAAAGGATGAGCTTGAAGCCCTTGAGATGTGTGCATGTCCGGGCGCCGGTTCATGTCAGGGCATGTATACGGCAAATACCATGGCCTGTGTTACCGAAGCATTGGGAATGAGCCTTCCAAGATGTGCAACAGCCCTTGCAGTCTCGGCAGAGAAGAGGAGAATTGCGTTTGCAAGTGGTCAGCGCATTGTTGAACTGATCCGGAACAATATTTCCGCAAGAAAGATTCTGACACGGAAGGCGTTCGAAAATGCAATCATGGTTGACCTTGCACTTGGCGGGTCTACGAATACCGTCCTCCATATCCCTGCTATCGCACATGATGCAGGCGTTGAACTGCCGCTTGAGACATTCGATATATTAGGCAAAAAGACACCTCATCTTGCCAACATGCTTCCCGGAGGAGAACACTATCTTGAAGACCTCGACTGGGCAGGCGGAATCCCTGCTGTGATGAAACGGCTGAAAAAGAATATGAATAATACGATTACGGTAAGCGGCAGGAAGATCTTTGAGATTGCTGATTCTGCTGAGGTAGTTGATGAGAACGTTATAAGACCTTTAAATAAGCCATATCATAAGGAAGGCGGCATTGCGATTCTGAGAGGGAATCTCGCCCCTGACGGAGCTGTTGTAAAACAGTCTGCAGTCAGCCAGAATATGATGAAATTTGAGGGTAAGGCAAAGGTATTTAATTCTGAAGAAGCGGGCATGAAGGCAATCCTGAATGGAAAGATCAAGGCAGGAGACATTGTTGTCATCAGATACGAAGGACCCAAGGGAGGCCCCGGCATGAGGGAGATGCTCTCTCCGACAGCCGCGATTGCAGGGATGGGATTAAGCGAATCAGTTGCCCTCATAACGGATGGCAGGTTTTCAGGCGGCACAAGAGGACCCTGCATTGGACATATATCTCCTGAGGCAATGGAAGGTGGGACAATAGCTATTCTCAAGGATGGGGACAGGGTTCGGATTGACATCCAAAAGAGAAAAATTGACGTCGTCCTGTCTGATAAAGAAATCCAGGAGAGACTCAGCAGATGGAAGCCTCTTAAGCCCAAAATAACAAAGGGCTATCTTTCAAGATATGCCCGAATGGTCAGCTCTGCCGGAAGCGGCGCAGTAATGAAGTAATCCTGAGAGCGGCGCCGTATGCCACGATCCAGTGGAGTAACTGGTTAGCATCAGAGATTTTTAAGATGCCTTTTCAAGGCGCTCTGCTACCCAGACTTTGATAATGGATTGCCGGGGCACGCCCAAACGTCTTGCTTCTTTATCCAATAACTGAATCATCCACAAAGGAAAATCTACATTTACTCTCTTTTGTTCCTGTTCAGGCCTTTTCGCTTTTGATACGTCAAGATATTTTGAAATATCCTCGCCATTATCAAATTTCTTATCAAGCTCACGAGCTTTCATATATATCAACCTCCTCTTTTCTGGATCGTCGCACTGAAATAATTCTTATCTTTTCAATACGATATGTAATAATCCCTGACCAGGGAAATGGGGTCAGAAATGGGGTCAAACCTAAAATATACATTTTAGTTGAAAGAGTTCTTAATCATGGTGATTTCTTTCCTGAACTTTACACTTTCTTCCATTCTCTTTTCAATATCCCTTAATGCATTCGTCACAGCTTGCGCTGTTATCCCAAATGTACTCCCAACCTCTACGTTCTTACTGCCACTTGACACCTTACTAAAATATATAGCTACCTTCCTCTGTTTCGCGGTTGCTCTCTTCCTTTTCAGTAATTCCCTTTCATTTATCCGGTAATATTTTGCTACTTCTCTTACTACATCCGTTATTTTATGCCTGGGTTCAATTTTCTTTATATCCGATATCTCTACCTTGTCCCGAATACCAACCAAATACTTCTTTATTTTCTCCCTAAATCTCTCTCCTCCCAATAAATAACCCGATGAATTTTTGAAGGGTGATTCCACTCTAATCCCTGCAGTCACGAAATCGTGATACTTTCTTGCCGCTATCGCACATTTTTTCGAAAAAGAATAAAGTGTGTCTTCAGTATCAGTTATCGACTCCCCATTTCTTCCATATATATACTCTCTATAACTGCTCCATTTGTAGTCCTCAAGTCTCTCGACAAGCCCGGCCCTCACCGGATTTAAGTGGATATACCTGCTTAATTCTAAAAGATAGCTCTCTTTGTCCACTATAAAGGCCTTATATCGGCCCTGAAATAAATGTCCCGCCCTTTTGTGCTTCCTGTTCACATAAACCGTGTAACTTGTATTGATATTCTGCATTACCTGCTTTATGTTTGCGTGCGGAGTCTCTATCAGAAGATGATAATGATTATCCATAAATACATAGGCATGAACAAGATACTTGTATCTCTCCTTGGTCCTCTTAATGATCTTCTTTAATTCTTCTCTGTCTCTATCATTCCAGAATATCCGTTCTCTCTGATTGCCTCTTGAGGTTACGTGATAAAATGCCCCTTCGAATTCTATCCTCAGTTGTCGTGCCATGTAAAAACAGTACCATTAAGGTTGGCTATTTGTAAAGTGTATATTTTAGGTTTGACCCTATTTTGTACTATTTTGTTTTGAACCAGTTCCCATAACCCAATTATCTCGGCATGCGTAGCGACGAATTTTTGGTTTACAAGTTGCCAGGGTGAGCACGCCTCCAAATGGATTTGGTGCAAACCCGTAGTCATGGGTGACAACATAACTTGAGAGTTTCATCTTACCTTGATGCATAACGATTGCCTTAACCAGCGCGGGCAACCACCAAAAATGAAAAACGTCGCCCGCTGATTCCGCGTCTGGTTGAAGGCTGTGTTAGGCGTTCTTTCCAGTTCATGCCTTTAGCTTCTAATTTGAATTTTCTTCAGCAAATCATTAAAGAATAAAAGTTGGCCAGAATAATAAACTGTAATAGCGGTAATGAGATAAGCGTCTTGTGTATCATCATCTAACGTTTCTTTTCCAAGTAGATTCTTTAACATATAGTGACAAAGGGGCCATAACTCGTTTGGACCTCTTTTTTCTTGGCGAGCAACAGTATACTCTTTATATCTCGATGTAAGATACCTCCGAAAAAGTTCTTTATCCGTGGTCTTGGTAGCATTAGCGGCGAACTTGATGAATTCAGCGTTCATGCTGTCTAATATCCGATATGTTTTATCTTCTGAAATTGCATTTGACATAACAGCAGTCATGGCAGCATACATTATTGTGATTTGCAATTCGACGTCAAAAGTGTTTGCATTTGTAGTAGATCTAATCGACTTCAGAAAATGGAGTTCTGGATTTTCCAAATCTTCAGATATCGACTTGCATGAACAGGCAAACAAGGCAGTTCCCACTTCTTCGGGTGTCTGTATTATCCCCTTTCCTTTTTTCCAAATCCTATTCGTTCCCAAAAAGACATTTTCTCTACCTCGAACTCGTTTACGTTCGCTTTCTGCTCTGAATGCCGTCGATTGTCAGTTTTCCTGGTGATACTGTTTCCTCTACAACATATGCCTGTGATTCTACATTCTGGAATTCAATTACAAGTTTTAAGATTCTGTTTGCATATTCTTTATATAAGTGAGCGTTAAAAAAATCACCGACAGGCTTACCTTTGTGATAACCTTCGGCTTTGATGGCGAAGGAATCATCTTTACTCAAAAAAGGAATATAATCGGAGAATTGAATTTTTACATCATCGTTTGGATCGAGTATGACATCAGCTACCGAAACATTTAATGCGGGGCCATTGCCGATGTTTCTAAGTTGGAAACAATTTTGTTCCGGTACAATGATTACAAATGGCCTCAGCTGAAGTTCAGTTTGCCGTTGCGCTTCCGACCGCAAGAGATTTGTTTCCCACGTGTACCATATTAGGATTGCGCCTGTAAGAATGATTGCGATTGTCGAAAGATACGTCCATTTGTCACAACCGCCGTAGGCCAAAAAGGCAGCGATTATAGCGAGAAAATAGGCAATGAGAGAAAATGCATATTCCGGCCCAAGCCGACCAGTCATTCCGGAGCAAGTCGACCACTGATTCCGGGGCATTCCGTCCAGTGATTCCGCTGGGAATCCGTCCACATTTCTGTTGATTCCGGAATAGGTGGACGGA
>JBAQLU010000017.1:0-12425 GCA_049302065.1 Thermodesulfovibrionales bacterium | reverse complement strand
AACTTCATAAACAAAACCCATGCTTCAAGCATAATGAACAACCCCGCAGTCCCGAAGGCTTTCGGGACGATGTATCTTAAATCTCCCCTCCCTTGAGGGGAGGGGATTAAGGGGAGGGTGTTGAATTCATCTTCCATCACCCTCTCCCTAACCCTCCCCCCTCAAGGGGGAGGGAATAGCAGGAAACCCCGAAGCATAGCTTCGAGGAATTCCTTGTTTAAACAGGTAAAATTTCAAAATGCGAAATTGGCCGGAATATATTTCATTAATCGAAGAGAAGACCACATGTCTAAGATAAAGATATCCCTTCTGATTGTAATCTCCATTTCAATCTTTTTAATCTCCTTATATCTCGGGCCGAATGTAATAAACCCTTTCCATATAAATGACATTGAGAAGGAAATATTGCTTTCAATCAGACTTCCGCGGGTTATCGTTGCAGCCCTTATGGGCATGGCGCTTGGGGCTTCAGGCGCTGTGCTTCAGGGCATATTGAGAAACCCGCTTGCTGATCCCTATATCCTTGGAATCTCAAGCGGCGCTGCAGTCTCAGCAGCCTTCGGTCTCTTGTCTGGTTCGTATCTTTTCGGGAAATTCGGCATCCCTTTAACAGCCTTTGCCGGTGCTTGCATTGTCAGTGTGGTAGTTGGTGCATTCGGCTGGAAACATGGCAGGATGTTGCCTGAGAGACTGCTCCTTGCAGGTGTCGGCCTGAGCTTTCTCTTTTCTGCAGTCCTGATGCTCCTCATCAGCATGTCTTCTTCCGAGGGTATCAGGAGAGCTGTGCTTTGGATATTCGGAGACCTCTCGATTGCAGACTGGTCGTTGATCCCATACGGGGTTGTTTTTATTACTGCAGGTTTATGTATCTCCATATTCAGGGCAAAGGCATTGAATGCTCTGATGCTTGGAGATGACCTTGCCCATAGCCTTGGATTCTCTGTGCACAAAGAAAGGCTCCTGTTGTTCATCTCTGTATCGCTCATGACCTCTGCATCGGTATCACTCGGCGGTACAATCGGTTTCATTGGCCTCCTTATTCCTCATATTGTGAGGTTTATTGCCGGAGCAGACAGCCGGATTTTGATACCTATATCTGCTGTTTGCGGCGGAGCCTTTCTGTGTATTTCAGACCTGATCGGCAGATCAATTGTGTCTCCAATGGAGATCCCATCAGGCATTATTACAGCTATCATCGGCTCACCTTATTTTCTTTATCTTTTGAGGAAAAAAGATGTACTCGGAACGTAACCCTCCTATTCTTGAACTCGATAGTCTGGGATTCCGATATTTTAAGGATAAACCCTTTATCAATGATCTGAACTTTTTTGTTGGCGATGGAGAACTTATCGGGCTCCTTGGCGCCAATGGTTCAGGCAAATCAACTATCCTGAAACTTGCAAGCGGGATATTAAGACCTGCAGAGGGTCAGATAAAGCTCTGGGGCAAGCCGCTTCATTTGTATAAAAATAAAGACAGGGCAAAGCTTCTCTGTTATCTCCCTCAGCTCCTCGACATAAACCTGCCTTTTAAGGTAAGAGAACTCGTCTCAATGGGACTTTATCCATATGATATCCCTCCTGAAATAAGGGTTGATGAGGCATTGGAAATGGTCGGGCTTCTGGAAAAATCAGAATCAAACATAACGAATCTGAGCGGCGGTGAAAGGAGGCGGGCTTTCATAGCAATGACCCTGATTCAGGGAGCAGGGCTGCTTCTCCTGGATGAACCCCTTGCAAATCTCGATATAAAGTACCAGCTGGAAATTCAGCGGTTACTCAGAGAACTGCGGGAGAAGAAAAATATCTCGATCATCATGGCATTACATGATATCAACTTCGCCTTGCAGTTTGATAAAGTGATGCTGATTAAAGAGGGAAAGATTCTCGGCATCGGCAAGCCTGAAGCAGTCTTAACGAACGATTTATTAAAAGAGGCGCTTGATGTGAACCTTGAGATAAAAAGACAGGATTCCGGCGGGACGTTTATAAGTTATGGAAATAATTTTTAAGTCACTTTTCTAATTCCATCATTTCATCTTCTATTTCACAGATTAAAGATTATCAATTTTATTGATTGCTTCATCACCCTCGCGCGCTGGGTATTTACCACCGAGCAAATAGTACAGCCACAAATAAAAAACTTTTTAATAGATGAGACATTCAAGATTATCGATAGAAAGAGTGAAAGCGTCCATTTTTCGTCTACATCGCTTCCCTTTTCTGCTTCTTTTCTTCATCCAACCATTCGATACCTTTTATTTTTTGATAACTCGCTATTCCTTTTTTATATGATGAGACTTTCGTATATTCTAACGGCCTTCTAACTGATTCAACAGATACACCCGCCCGCAATGCATTTATTACTCCGACAGCCTCTAAGTAATTATCCACAACAAACAGTTTGCCATTTTTGAATGGTAGTTCTTCCAATCTGTTTTGCATGCGGTTTTTGTTTTCCCGTACAGCAATAACAGGTATGCCCTGTTCTAGGGCAGCGAGTGTGGGTAAACCAATGCAACCTTCAGGAATAATTAAACACGAAATATTTGCAGCCGTTATTACATTGCCCCGCCCATTTAAAGGAGGATTATCGACAATTCGTGGACTTTTGTGTAAACCTTTCAAAATACTATGTAGGAATGTCACAGATATTATCTCGGCTGATTTTCTTGGATCAACAACACCTAAATCGAGGTCCAGAATCTCTCGCGATTCAAGCATTGGAGAATGCGCGGAAGGGATGTTATAAAGTAAAGAGACGGCATGGGTTAACATTGCTTCAACACCGCCCCACGGGTTGATGACATCTTGCAGGTAATAGTCCACATGAAAATTCTGCGGTACCCTGATTACTGTTGATATGGCCACGGCATCGTAGTCCTCATGATACGAATCCAGTACCTCGCATATGTTCTCAAAATTATCAACACGTCCAACAGCTCTGCCGGAGCTTGAATAAAGTGAGCGCATTGTTATCTTATCATCCATGACAACCGTTACGGGACAATTAAGTCCCATTGCTGCTCTTGCCGCGGATACAGCATTAATTGCTGATTCATGAAAAAGTTTATCTTCGTGTTTATCGATGACCAGCATTACCCTGTTTGACCGAACCTTCTGTAAGCCTACTGTGCCCATCAGCAAACGAGAAATTACGCTTCCTTCTACATAAAGGCCGTTATCCGGTAATTCATTGATATCAGAAGCATTAACGACATTTGGATGTGTTATAAGATTGTCACAGGATTGAGCAAAGAGCCTTGCGATGGGGCCCGCGTCGCCTGAGTGGCCACCTATTTCAGCACCGATACCTGTCGGAACAAGTAATAAGGCGTTATATTGGTCAGTGTCTTCGAACTCTCTTTTTCTGAACTGGAAAATGGAATGGCGAGGAATTTCTTTTCTATTACCAACCCCTGTCATTATTCCTAGTTCACAGTGATATCCGCTGTCATCAGTTTTCGTGACCACAAAACGAACGGGTGTGTCTTCCTGCGATAATTTATTTAAGACATTATCTGCAAAATATTCCAATAAGACAGTATGATCTGTAGCCTTTGGTATAGTAATTTCTTTCTCATGAAGAAACATATCTCTTTCCTCCTTTACAGGAAATGTCTTTAGATTCTTTCTATGAAATGTGCTTTACAGCTCTTTGCTGCGAACCATTCATGCGTTAATTTTGTTACAATTTTCTTATCAAATGGCTTGCATGAAAAGATATTTACATAAACGGCCTTCATCAAGTCTAATGTATGAATAACTATGGTGCTTGTCAATATAAACTGCACAGCCGAAGTTCCTTTTGTATGGGGGGAAGTTTGTCTTTCTTGGGCTGACACACCATAGTCATCCCAAAAGTAGAGCTCGCACCTCTTCATGTCTATTGCCTTGCACATTTTAGCGAAATACTTTCTTAGGCTGGTTCTGTTAAACTTACTTTCGTCACAGCCGTGCAAATCCAGCATGAGTTCGTAGCCATACGGCTTATTACTATTCTTAGACATTCCCCATAGTACTCCGGAGACGGTCGAATATCACTTCGGAACTGAAACCAGCAGCTATTGCCCAGAATATTGAAAGATAAGTATCCTTAGGGCTTGAGCTACCATACAATGTCGGGAAAATATTGCCTTCTAACAATTTGCCAGCAATCATTGAATATATTATTACTCCTGCAACCAAGCCTAACCCTGCCCCGAGCACTGCCTTCCACATTTCCTTTTTGCCAAATGTGAAACCAACCTCGACATAGTTAGATTGCCTGAGATTCCACAATGCTGCCGTAATTGCGCCACTGATACCCAGTATGCCCCAATTGAAAAGTGCGAGCATGTGTGTTTCTGTTTCTCCCCGATAATAGAGAGGGAACAGTCCCATGGCTATTAGTATAAAAATTGTTTGAACACCATAAATATACAAAGCTCGCATAATGGCAGATCCTGTTGCCCAGTTCAGATCATAATCAGCCATAGCATCGAGTAATTCTCTTGTAACTGCCCTGAGTTTTTCCGCGCATTTATCGACTTCTTCTTGAGTATCTTTGTCGCAATTGCTTTCTTTTCTCTTCTCCTCAATGACATCAATGGCCTTCTTTATTTGCTCTTCCCAAGTATAGTATTGGCGCTTTTCTAAGTCATAGCTTATATCCTCTGCATAATCACCAAGATCTGCGAGACGCGAACTCGCACGAGCAATGAGATCATCAACTTTCAGAAAATCTAAGAGCATTTGATCTAGAGATAATACCTGATATTCTGTCCACCCTTTAGTGCTTAGCTCTTTTAATCTGCTTACTTCTTTCTCAAGTTCGAGCTTCTTTTCATCATAATTTTCTGGTTTTATAATTTGCTCTTGTCCTGCCTTGATTATTATTAGCCTCGGCTCGACCGTGCACGCTTCTACAAACATTCCGTCGACTTTACTTCTATCAACGCGGGGTGAATTCTGGGGACACCATACTTAATTCGCCTGATTATCCTTAGTTACGCTGGGTTGAAACGATTGGCTCGGTAGACTCATCATTTCGGGACGAAAGCCTCATTGTTAACGAGAAGAGCATCTGCGCAAAATATAGGGAGTATTAAGCATCGATTAGTCACTCACTTACAATGTCCATTTCTCGATAAAAGAAAAAAAATGCTCTGTTCTTATGAGGATATGAAAGAATTGATTTCCATTCCTGCTGCTCGAACCGATAAACGAAATCATTGGATTACAAACTTCTTGAGCAATATATGCACTTTGGTTCTTAAGCGATCAGCTTTTTAAATTCCCTGAATGATATCTTCTCTATCTCCTCATGAAGGCTTCTGCCATGCGCATCCATTGTTACTATTGCAGGAAAATCTTTTACCTCTAATATCCACATGGCTTCGGTCATGCCGAACTCCTTAAGCTTCCATACACCGGCAACCCTTTTAACCCTTTCAGCAAGATAAGCAGCCGCACCGCCTATGGTATGCAGGTAAACACATCCATTCTCTTTAAGTGCTTTCAGTGTCTGCAATCCCATGCCTCCTTTGCCCATCACACCTCTTAACCCGTATTCTGAGATTATCCTCTGCTCGTACATCTCAACCCGCATGCTTGTAGTCGGACCTCCTGCAATAAGCTTGAAGCCTTTGGGTGTCTTCTTTATAATAGGGCCGCAATGGTATAGGACCGTACCTTCAAGATTGAATGGTATCTGTTCCCTAAGAGGTTTTTTATTGAACAGATATTTATGCAGCTTGTCCCTGCCTGTTACAATCTGCCCATTAATCAGGACCATATCACCGACCTTCAATTTCAGGACGTCCTGTTTTGTCAAAGGCAGGTTGATTATTTTGTTTTTTTCACTTTTCACTTTTCACTGTTTCCCACATTACTAAAACGGTTATAAGTAAGAATACATCTATTTATTAAGGAGTTCATAAGCAATACGCTATTATTGAAAAATCTCCCCTTGCCCCTCTTTACCAAAGAGGGGTATATTACCTCCCTTTGGCAAAGGGAGGTAAGGAGGGATTTTATAATTAATGTCTTCATACTTATGACCGTATTAGTAAGCTTGCCCTTCTGTCAGCCCAACATGACACCGAGATATCAACGAAATAGGATGCAGGGTGTCTGTGATTTATGCCGATTTTGACTCCAAGGGCAGTTGTCTTTCCGCCAAAACCGAGCGGCCCTATTCCGAGCTTATTTATATCATTCAAAAGCCTCTTTTCAAGCTGTGCTAACACTTTATGTTTATTGACATCATTAAGATTCCTCAAGAGCTGCTCTTTGGCAAGCCGCGTTACCTGATCTTTTGTTGCGCCTATCCCTATCCCGATAATATAAGGCGGACATCCTTTTCCCTGGGCCTTATAAACTGTATCAAGCACACATTTTCTTACCCCTTCTATATCCCTTTCTGCCTTCAGTTCCGCTATCGGCAGCTTATACAACTGACCGATATTTTCAGAACCGGAGCCTTTCAGCATAAGGTCAACAGTAAGTTTTTTGTCTTTCGTTTCCTCGATGTATATCACCGGGAAGCCAATGCCTGTGTTGTCACCGGAATTTTTTTCAGTAAGAATATCAACTGCATTAGGCCGCAAAGGTATCTCTCTGGTAGCGATCCGGGTTGCTTTGATGATTACATCCTTTAGTCTCAGATGGCTCAGTCCGGCCGACGCCTTAACAAAAAATACCGGCACTCCTGTATCCTGGCATATCGGTCTTTCACCTGCTCTGGCTATCTCTATATTCTCAAGAATCTTCGATAGTGCCGTTCTTGCATTTGAACCTTTTTCTTCTTTTCTGCAAGCAAGCCTTAATGCCGTTTCTACATCTTCAGGCAATGAAGTTGCAGCTTTTCTATAGAGTTCTACTATTGCATTCTGAAGTTTCAGCATATTAAATACTAACATTTCATTGCAACTTGTCAAGTTAAATAGTGTCTGGCCATAAAGTCGGTATCTTGCCGTTTGTTTGTCATTCCGGCTTGTCCGGAATCTTTCCGATGGCTTCACAGAAGGATTCCCGACGCGCTTTACTTGCGGGAATGACAGCCTTTGGATTTTCCCATGCATTTACACACAGACTCTAAATAGCATGTGGGCAGAACATCTCCTATTAATCGTACTGATCCCATGTTATGAAAATAATTTGAACAGCAGGAAGGTAACCAATGCGCCCATGAGGCTTCCGAGGATAACCTCCCAGACAGTATGGGCCCTTGTCATAACCCTGCTCTGAGCAATAACTACAGCAACGATAAAAGAAAGCAGTGATGCAATGAAATTTTCTGTTATATACGTTATGACAATCCAGGCTGAAAAAGCCATAGCTGCATGTCCGCTCGGCATGCCTCCGCTCAAAGGAAGCCCCCGACCAAAATATGTTTTTGTTATTACAACGAGAATGACTACGATTATCAATGCTATAAGGGCGGTTTCTTCTTTGGAGTGCTTTGTGATATGAAGCCCCTGATGAAATATATCACGCAGATAAGGGAACAGGATTATATAGCCAATCACTGCCACACCAAAGACAGTTATAAGCACAGCGCCCGCAGCTATGTCTTTTGCCACACGCGCCTTCTCACTCTGTTCGGGTGATACTATATCAACTATCGCTTCGATTGCGGTATTGAACATCTCTGCAAGGAGAACAGCAATCACAGAAAGCGCGATAATGAGGAATTCCATGCGTGACACACCAAGGATATAACTTAAAAGAAGGACTGCGGCTGCGGTAAATAAATGATACCTTACATGTCTTTGAGTCTTCGCAGCATGCAGTACCCCTTCTATTGCAAAATTAGCGTTCTTCAGCCATTGCCTGAAAGGCATAATGAATTATCCCAAGAGGTTCATAATCGCTGATAGTTCTCTGATTAAAATACTGTTGTCCTTATGCGATTTAACAGCTACTCTCATATATGAATTGTCAAGACCTCTGAAATTAGAGCAGTCTCTGACAAGTATCCCCCTCTGTTTCAAATGTTTGGAAATCCCTGTTGCATCAGGCGCCCTCAGCAGATAGAAATTTGTATCTGAGGGGAGAACTTCAATCCCCAGTTTTTTAAAATTCTTTTCGAGCAATCTTTTCTCTTGCTTCAGCAAACTGAAAGTATCTTTCCTGTACACCTTATCCTGTAATGCGACAACTGCTGCCCTTTGTGCAAGGCTGTTTACTGTCCATGGTTCCTTATCTTCCCTGAGCCTCCGGACAAGATCATGAGGGAACACACCATATCCAATCCGCAAACCGGAAAGTGCATGGAAATGGGCCATTGTCCTCATGACAATCAGATATGGATTTTCTCCGGCATACTTTATAACTGAATCCTCAGGGCAGTAATCTATAAATGCTTCATCAACGATCAGATAACATCTTAGTTCCTTTGCTGCGTCTGCAATCCTCTTAACATCCTCCCTTTTGAGCAATCTCCCCGTAGGATTATTAGGGTTACAGAGGAATACCATATCACAGGACAACTCTCCTTTCATCGCATTTATTAATGCGTCAGGATCTATATCGAAATTATTTTCTTTCTGCAACTTGAAACTTGCAACTTGTGATTTGGAACTTATCCGGACTGCTCTTTCATATCCTGAATACGTCGGAGCTGTAACAAGAACTTTTTTAGGGTTCAATACCCTTGCTGTCAGATGAATAAGTTCGGTGCTGCCATTACCGCACAGGATCGTTTCAGAATCAATCCCGTGATATTGTGAGAGTCTCTTTCTCAGCCTCCTCGTGTCAGTATCAGGATAATGATTAAGAAATTTCAGATGTCTGCGCAACTCAGCTTTTATCTTTTTAGATACACCAAGCGGATTTGCTGAGGCGCTGAAATCCATCACCTGTCTTTCCTGCATTTTCAGCTCTTCAGCAAGACGATAAATATTTCCTCCATCCTCAAATGGATCAGGTTTATTGAAAATTGTTTCTGTCATCTTACCATCCTCATATGTAGTATACTCTATTATACTTTGAGCATGAAAAATCAGGTTGCCACTTACAGGATATAAAATCACTTATGAGGACAACTAAAAAAAATACACGTCTCATTAACCAATTGAAGCAGATCTACAAAATCAGGAAAAATGAGATCGTCTCACGGCTTAAAGAATTTGAAAGGTGCCGGTCTCAGAAAAGTGATGAAGAAATTTTCGGCGAGCTAACCTTCTGTCTTCTTACCCCGCAATCGAAAGCAAAATCCTGCTGGGATGCGATTGAGACCATCAGAGATGAGAATCTCTTATTAAATGGAACTGTCGAACAGATCAAAAAAAGACTCCACTCTGTCAGATTCCACAATAAAAAGGCACAGTATATTGCAGATGCAAGAGAATTGTTTATGCGTAAAGGCAGGATTGTCATAAAGCCACTTCTGGAGCAGTTTGCAGATATTCATGAATGCAGGGAATGGCTGGTAAAAAACATAAAAGGTCTGGGCTATAAGGAAGCAGGCCATTTCCTGAGGAACGTGGGACTCGGGGAAAACATCGCTATTCTCGACAGACATATCCTGAGGAATTTAGAAATGCTCGGTGTAATAGACAAAATTCCCAAATCCATAGGCAGAGCAAAGTATATGCAGATAGAAAAGGATATGGCTGATTTTGCAAAACAGATAAATATCCCGCTTGCCCATCTTGACCTTCTGTTCTGGTCCAAGGAAACAGGAGAGATATTTAAGTAAAGCTTATCCTGATTGAGTATATCTGCCGTCGATCACAAGGTATCCCGAACACAGATACCTCTTCAATTCACATGTCGTTTCCAATGAACTATAGACATAATTCTTTCTTCATCAAATGTGCGCAGCAGCGGATTCTATGAGGGTGTGACCAACAGTAGAGTAGAGAACTGGCGTAGTAGCCCATAAGGTTCTATCTCCAGTCCCCCCTCGTCAAACCGGACGGTCGGTTTTCCCGAATCCGGCTTTCCAATCATCTTCTTCCAGAGGCTTTCGCTTCCGCTTGGCCTTCTGGCATAGTTCCCTCCGAAGTTCCCGAAATCATTTGGAGTTTATAGCGTTACCGCAATCTCCTTTCCTTCTCTCCTTCGGAAACATGATAAAGGTATTGCCCCTTCCCTCTCTCAAGGTTGTGTTGTCCTTGTGATTCTGTCGGTGTAGAGTCGGAAGAGGTCGGCCTTGCGGCCTCCCTCTGTCCGCTCGAACAAACGGATCGTACAGTTTTCCCGTAATCCGCTTTCCCTCAACTTATTGCTTTTCGCTCCGATCTTCCACCGATGTCGGGTATTAACTGAGTCAGATTCACAAGCCCGTAATGGTTGTAGAGAACTCTATCGGGATATTTGCGCCATCCGCAATTACGCCAACGTTTAAGTTGATGCGACCACAGGCGGTGCACTATCCATCCTTTCAGCCGACTGAACAGTTTGCGAACATGTGCCTTGCGGTAGTACATCCCCCATCCTCGGATAATCGGATTTATCTCCTCGATAATCTCTTTAAGTGTAAGGGGCACTTTGCGCTTGGTCTTGAGCCGTATCTGCTCCATGAATCGTCTGATGGACTGTTCTTTGGGAACTGCATACATTCCTTGAGCATTGGGCTTCTTGGAGAGTTTGCTCTCAGACAGCTTGAGTCGTTTGCCACGTTTGAGCTTATAGCCCAAGAATTCAAAGCCCCATGTAATGTGAGCTATCCTTGTCTTCTCAGGGTGAAGCCTCAGTCCCAGTTCTTTCAGCGTTTCTGTTGCCTCCTTCAGTGCCTGTTGTGCCTCAGCTCGTGTTCGGCAAAGCACCAGCCAATCGTCAGCAAACCTCGTGAGCTTATGCCCTCGTCTGGTCATTTCGTTATCAAAGGGTGTCAAGTAGATATTACTGAGCAAGGGGCTTATCACTCCCCCTTGTGGAGTTCCTTGCGGGGTCGGTAGCTGTTTACCATTTTCTACATAGCCAGCTTTGAGCATTTGTCGTATCAGTTTCAGTACGCGGCCGTCACTAATACGCTCAGACACCATCGTGATCAGCTTCTCATGATCCACGCTACCAAAGTAATCCCGCAGATCAGCATCTACCACCCATTGATACCCCTCTGTCAGTTCGCGCCATATTTTCCTTAACGCATCGTGCGCTGAACGCCCCGGTCTGTATCCAAAGCTACACTCATTAAATACAGGTTCAAATATGGGTTCCAGCCGGTTCTTCAGCGCCTGCTGACAGACTCGATCCCTTATTGCAGGAATGCCAAGAGGCCGCATCTCTTTCGGCTTGCCACGTTTCGGTATTTGCACCCTCCGAACAGGCATGGGGGCATAACTGTCAGTTCTTAATTCCCTGTGTAGTTTCTCAAGCTCGCTCTCCGCGATTGAATCAAACCCCTCAACATTCACAGCGTCAATGCCGCCTGCTCCTTTATTTTCCTTTACCTTCTTCCAGGCCAAATGCAAATTACTCAGTTTGTATACCTTGTCAATCAGCGAGTGTACCTTCATCCTCTGGATCGTGCTTACTTGCTCCACGGCCATCAGTCTCCTCTGTTGCAGACTTTGGGTCTTTCGCTTAGGGAACTTTCCTTCGCCTGCACCATACTCTCTGCCTCCCTTGGATCTTTCAGCTTCAGTTGAGTGAATCGCCTTCCCCTCATAAACCACCTTTTGAGCGGTTTCGAGCCATCCCTTTTCGGACAGTCCCAGCGTTTCTGCTGTTCGCCGGTTCAAGTACTATTCGATTCTCCGACCCCTTGCATCGCTTCGGCATTCATTTCGGGGTTGCCTTATAGAATGCTTTACTTGACCACTGTGTTTGTCTGTTCAGGACGGCCGTGCACAGCGACCACCATCCCGGCTATTCTTATCCACCGGCCCTTCTACGGTGCTCCTGTCAAGACGATACAAGGTCTCCGTGGGTCACCTGACTGTCTTCCATACCATGCCGCCCGCACACACCTTGGTACGACGGGTGGATTAGATCGCCTTCGCCTCCATAGTGCAGGCTCGACCTTTCCCCGTCTTTGGCCGACCGGTTCATCGTTGAGGCAGCCCCCATCGATTACGGCCTGGTATTTCTCCTCAAGCCCTTCGGCTTCCACCTCACGGTGGACACCCTGCCCTCCGGGTTTCCCCGGCCCCCGAGTCGTTACTCCCGGGTTCGGATATGAGTCCCCTAATCCGAAACTCAGTGGGACTTTAACCCACCTGACAGCCTTGCTGCCACGCACACACTATGAGCAACTCCGACTCCCGTGCTGACCCAATAGAATTTCGTTTTCCTTATATCTACCAGTTGCCCTCTGAAGGCATCGGCACAATAATCAATGGGGTCAAATCTTCATTATTGACACGATTATTGACATAAACCTTCAATTCTGATAATGAGTTCACACAACTTCCTGTCTTTCTGCATCTTTTTAGCAAGCCTTCTCCGTTCCTGGCTCACCGATGTATAGCCAACTCCGAATATCTTCCCGAT
>JBAQLU010000016.1:0-2330 GCA_049302065.1 Thermodesulfovibrionales bacterium | reverse complement strand
TTCGTGTTCAGAATACATAACTCCCCGTCGACATTCTAACTCCAATTAAGCAAGGTAAAAGCGTTTAATACGACTTTCAAATTACAAGGGTTGGGTAGGATGTCATATTAAAGATGGGGGATATCCGTCTACGAGAAGAGTCCTAAAAACTTTTTAAAATATATAAAAATATCTTGACTGGAATGAAACTCCCCGCCGCAGAGACAGCGGGGTATCGCAAAACAAAACCCTTGATCACTCATATCTTGAACAATTTTAGCCGCCCCGTGCGTCGCTCTACTTCAGACTTATCCAAATGCTGATTCCTTATATATCTCTTGATTACTTCTTCACTCGTTGCATCTCCAACCGTCCCTATATACTTGCCGTCACTCCAGAACTCCCCTCCCCACAACTCTTCTTTTCTCAGCTTGGGAAAACGACTGAATACTTGTTTCGCTGTTATCGACTTTATCAATTGCAACACCTGACTTGGACTATATTGTGGTTTAGCACCACAAAAAATATGAATGTGGTCCCCATCAAAACCAAGCTCATCAATTATAATGTTGTACCTTTCATTGATGCCTTTCATTGATGCCTTTCATTGTCTCTCGGATACATTCCTCAACTTCTGGCTTCAATAATGCCTTACGATACTTAACTGCTGTCACAAAATGATACCTGATTTTATAGACAGCATGTGGTGCCTTTCCCAGTTCCATTCTAACTGCATTATAATCCCCCAAACCCCCTTTTCAAAAGGGGGTTCAAGGTCTCCCCACAGCAGAGACTGTGGGGTATTGAAAAGTTAATAAACAAGGAAGTATCGAGCAGAGGGCAGAATCATCGCGGAGCATTAACTTCAATGTAAAGGTGATGAAGCGGAGAGCCTGGCACGGGCTTGCTTTCTACTGCAAGCTCAATGACAGGCCCGCCCTGTGGTTTTTAAAATGGCTCCAATTCTCTTTCCGGTTCTTTTCCGAAGAAGTCCTCTTTCGCCTTCCTCTCTGATACGACAAGCCAGCCATCCCAATCCTTTTCGCCTCAGCGAATCAGACGAGTCTGACGATACCGGCATGAAATCCAGCTTTATAGACTTCTTGCCGTTCTTGTCTATTAGTACACCGACTTTTTCCCAACGTACCTTTTCTCTCTTGCTATCCGGCCTTTTCCAAAGCAAATCATAAATCGTCATCTTTATTCTCCTCTCTGATTATATTTTTTATACTATCTGTAAAGCTCAGCCTTTGAAACTCAAAGCAGTCAACTATCCTGCCTTCATTGTTTGTGAATACAATCAGGTTGTCGTCTTCGGCTATGATTGCGTGAATGAGAAAAAAAAGTGACACATAGAGAAGATTTTCACTATATAAAACGGGCTGAATGATGTAAAATTAAATGAAATGATCAGGAAAGTTGTGACAAAGCATGCTGTCAAGGGTTATTCAACTATAAAGGAAGACCTTGCTTACTGGTTGAAGAAGACCCCTGAGGAGCGGGTTGAAGCAGTAGAATATTTGAGAAGACAACTGCATGGAAGTTCAGAAAGACTTCAGAGAACTACTCGGGTTATTCAACAAACATAACGTTGAATATATAATCGTCGGAGGGTATGCACTCGCCTTTCACGGCGCTCCGCGTTACACCGGTGATTTAGACATGTTCGTCCGTCCTGATTCGATCAATGCACAGCGCATCATGAGCGCGCTTAAAGATTTCGGTTTTGAGTCTGTGGGATTAACCCTGACAGATTTTGAAAAACCGGACAATGTGATACAACTTGGGGTTCCGCCTGTCAGGGTTGATATTGTAACATCCCTCACCGGCATATCATGGGAAAGTGCTTTTAAAAACAGGGTGCAGGGTAGATATGGCGATGTACAAGTGCACTATATCGGGCGTGAAGAGTTTATTCTGAATAAACGGTCAATAGGAAGGAAAAAGGATCTCGCAGATATCGAAGCCATAGGGGAAGAATAAGTTAAAAAACTCTTTCTACTCTTTTCGCTCGGAAACCGTTAACCATCCGTCCCAGTTCCTGGCCGGGATGAGGTCTATTTTTACAGAAAACTTTCCCTCTTTCTCAATAAATATTCCAACTTTTTCCCAAAAAACTTTACCTGTTTTTTCGCTGTCAGGCCTTTTCCAGAGTAAGTCATAAATCTTCATTTGTCCTCCTTACGAAAATAGTTTTTTAATACATCCCCCTGTCCAGAGTCCTGTACTGTATAGCTTCTGATACATGATGGGAATGGATATCTTCTCGCAACCTCTGGAATTCCGGGGACACCATACTTAATTCTTGACTTGGTACTTAGTAATCCATAGTATAATCGCATGGCAAGAAT
>JBAQLU010000015.1:0-7808 GCA_049302065.1 Thermodesulfovibrionales bacterium | reverse complement strand
GAAAGACATCTCACCAAAGGGATCCTCTTCCTTGATCAGAAAGAATACCCAAAGGCCACAGAAGAATTAGAGGCAGCAATAAAGGACAAACCTGAAGACCCGTTGGCGAACCTCTATCTCGGTATAGCGTTTTGCAATACAGGGAAAGAGCAGGAAGGGGAGAAGCTTTTAAAGAAGGCACTAAAGCTTGACCCCGGATCAGCGCGGGCCAACTATGAGCTTGGGTTGTTGTATTACAGGCGCGGGCTGAATGAAGAGGCGAGGGATTTTTTCGAGAGCGTACAGGGGGCAGGGCCGGGGACAGAGCTGTCTGAACTTGCCGGCAGGCATATCAAAGAGATAGACAGCAGGAAACCGAAGGTCAGGAACTGGGAAGCGAGCATAACCACCGGAATCCAGTATGACAGCAATGTAATTCTTGAGCCTACAGGCGGACCAGTGCAGGGGGGCATCACAAATAAAACCGACTGGAGGGCAATAGTATACCTTGAAGGCAAATACGCATTTACGGTCAGAGAGAACCTCAGCATAGTTCCGACGTATTCATTCTACCAGAGCATGCAGCGCGTGCTTGATGATTTCAATGTACAGCAGCACCTGCCTGGGTTTTACATAGACTTCATTCCTGTAAAGAATATTAATTTCAGGACATACTACACGTTTGAATATACAACCGTAGACTATAATACATATCTTCTTGCGCACAGCATACAACCGGTCATGACCATATCAGAGGGCAAGGGGTTTTACACACAGCTCCGGTACCGGTATCAGTGGAGGAACTTCAGAGACATGAAACTGTTTCCGACAAACACAGAGCGGAACGGATTCAACAGCCTGCTTGGGGTAACGCAGTACATACCGTTACACAGGTCAGTGCTTGTGAGCCTGGGGTATGCTTATGACAAAGATATGACCGAAGAAGACTACTGGCATTACAACGGCAATGCAGGTGAACTGGGAGTGAGGGCAGACTTCGGCAGAGGCTGGACAGCGGACTTCACAGGGCTGTACTATTGCAAAGGGTACAAGGGGGAATATCCTGGTACGGACAAGCGCAGGAGAGATATAACGCATACATACTCCACGAACCTCACGAAGACGATAAATACACATTGGGATATAACAGCAGGGTGGATGCACGAGCTGAATGATTCAAACATCAAAGTATTTGATTACGACAGACAGATCGTATCACTGATGGTGAGGTTCAAGCTGTGAAGGGATAGGAAAAGATGAACGGTAAGGGATATCAGATGATTTACAAAGGAGCTGCTGGTAAAGCTTTTTCTGCACATATGCCTGCTTATATACTGTCTATTTATAAACTCACATTTTCAAAAAAGTCGTCATTCTCGCGAAGGCGGGAATCCAGTGTTTTCAATGCCTTCTGGATCCCCCGGTCAAGCCGGAGGATGACAAACCCTGAGTTTATAAACAGACTCTATGCAGCATTGCTTTTGTTAACATTCGTAATGTTAATAGTGCCGGTTGCCGGGTATGCAGAGGATGATGTGGGGATAGTGGTGGCGCTGAAGGGCAGGGCAGAGATACAGCGGGAAAACAGGAAGATCGAGGCAGCGCTGAAAGGAAGCATATTGCTGCAAGATACAGTACAGACGAAGACAGCATCAAGGGCGAAGATGCTGTTCAGGGATGACAGCATATTGACCCTTGGAGAGAACTCAAGGGTAGTGATAAAAGACTATCTGTATGCAGAGGGCAGGAAGAAGGGCAAGACAATCTTCAACCTGATGGACGGCAAGCTGAGGTCATTGGTAGGCAATAACGAGTTTGAGGTGCATACGCCGACCGTGGTAGTGGCAGCAAGAGGGACCTATTTCATCACATGGACAGAGTTAGAAGACAGGGTTCCGGTGAGCGGTGTGACAGTGATAGAGGGAGTAGTGGAGATGTGGAGCATTAACACTGCGATAAAGGGTGTGGTGAAGATTGAGCGTGGGATGATGAGCAAGGGAGCAATGAACAAGTCTCCGACGCCTGCGATGCCTGCGCCTGCTGCACTCATGAAAGAGCTGATAGAAGCAACAGAGTTGCAGGGGACACCCGAGGCTGAGAAGAAACCGGTGATAGAAGAGCGGAAGGGGACAGGAGCGCAGCCTGGAGGGCCAGGGGCATCAGTGAGGGAAGAGGCGCCGTCGGTGAGACGGGAGGCTATTCCGTCAACCCCGCCGATTCAAAACCAGGAGCCGCCAAGGCTGCAGGATACCCCTGTTCGTATCCGTATCCCTATTCCGCCTGCAGAAACACCGGTTGACATCAAGATACCGATCCCAGAGGGGTTGTAGAAAATGAAACGGACAATTTTCTGTCTTGCAATTCTCTGTATTCTTCTCTCTGCAATTGGTTGCGGAGGTGGAGGTGGGGGCAACGGAACCGGCAAAGATGTCACATCAATTACGCTGTCAGCAAGTTTTAAAGATGTTTTTGCTACGGATATAAAAGCCAAAGCCACTTCTTTGACCCAGATACGGTACAGGGTATCAGGGCCGGGAATGGATGCCATAACCGGCGTAGCGCCAATTTCCAACAACCTTGTGCAATTTCAACTGAAAGTGCCGAATGGACTTCAGAGACATTTTATGATTGAGGCGCTGGATAAAGATAACAGGGTCAGGTATGCCGGTGATGCCCGCAGAGACCTTATTGGAGAACCTGTTACTATAGAAATTACCCTTATTAATAATCTCATCATCGGGACATGGGGATATGTACGATTAGAGCATGAAAACACCGGTGCATGGTCTACAAAAGCCGGAAAGATTACTTTTAATATTGATGGTTCAGGATTAGATGCATATCAATATAATGATAATACAAACATAGGCACGCTTACAGAAATCTTTACTTTTACGACGATTCCCAATCAGGACGGCAGCTTTACGGTCAATTACACTATAGCAGGTGGTTCCAAAAAAACGCGCAAGTATATTATTTCAGATAACGCTCAAATGATGGTCATGGACGGGACCGATGAATCAGAACGGCAGAGGCTAAGAGTTTTTATAAAGATGGATTCATCAAAAACATATTCTAACGCAGATGTGATTGGAGACTATTACACTATAGGATATGAGCATGCAACCCTTGGCGCTAACTGGCCCAGCTATTACTCGTGGTCAGGAATTACTACATTTAATGGGAACGGAGAATTTCAGACTGACATTACAATAAATGCTGATAATATAATCATCCCAGATCACGGCATTTATACTTATTCAGTCAATCCTGACGGTTCGACTATGGACAATAGCGGTTATTCAGGCTATCTAACAGCCGATGGAAAGATTGGTGTGTTAAGCCGGGTCACAAAACCGCAACAGTGGTCTGTCAATGTAGCTATGAGAAAAGCTGACAGGACATACTCGACAGCAGACCTTGCAGGCACGTGGGTTGTTACAGGGTTTGGAGAGGCACTGAATGGAAATAACGTTTTTTCTTACATCCAGGTATTTACCTGTAATAGTAACGGGGAATGTGAGATTACAACGAAAAGGCTGACAAACAAAAGGACCGATTATGTAGTAGCCACCGACTCCTTTGTTGTTTCTCCTGACGGCAGTTACGGCGCTTCCTTTGCCTATAAAGCTCCATCGTATGCAGGGGCATTGGGTAATAATGGAAATACCATTATCTTGAACAGGAGTTTTAATCCGGCTGAGTTGTACGTAAGAAGAATGTCAATTGGCGTAAAGTGCAGCACATGCACGAATATTATCACAGGGCTGACAGGGCTCTCCGGCAACTGGCTTTTCTATCGCACTACCCAGGGGGAAACCGAAGAAGGGCCATTTTGTGAGACGATTACGCAAACAATCGGTACAGGTGACGCATTCGCTATTGCTGGCGAATTTAAAGGAAGCGGCAGCATCAATGGAAACCAGGTACAGATGAGCCTGAATGTTGATTGTGGTCTGCAGGAGCAGGACAGTGTATCGATAATCGGAACAACTGATGGCAATACCATGAACGGTACTTTTTCAATGAACGGCCCATGCGGTAATGTAAGTGGTACATGCAGAGCGATCAGGGGTGAGTGCATTGTATCTGCTGATACAGGGCTGATTCTTGAAGCAACGGTAACACCTGCATACAGAGGTCAAAATACCTATTCGGTAGATGCTTTTCAGCAGATTTGCAGTCCCGGGCCGCCACCTGCATTTGAATTTTTCGGCGACCATCAGGCGTCGGTAACGATTACGGCGAGGCTTCGCAATCCGAATACAACAAATCCACCGGGAAATCTTACTATTGAGAAATATACTGTCGATTACGCACGTTCAGCAGATTCCCCTGGTGCGCCTCCAATTGCATCAGATACAAGGTATAGGAACATTGTAATTCCTCAGCCGACAGGAACCGGTTCGACTACCGTAACAGATTCTTCAGTATTTTTAGACCTTTTAAGGAAAGCCAAGTATGAAAATGATATTACATCCGAGCAGTTTAGTTCAGGGCCTGCTTTTATAAATAACTACACAGCTACCTATACGTTTCAGGGGAAAACAGAGAAAGGAGAGGTTTTTTCTTTTAAAACACAGACAGATTTTCAAATCGGGTCTTTTGATTATTGTCAATGACATGAAAAAAATAGCTTTATACATAATAATTCTCTACATTTTCCTGATGGCTTTTGGCTGTGGCGGCGGAGGTGGTTCAGGCAGTGCGGGGTTCTCAACAGTAACCATATCAGCGACGTATAAAAATATCAGTGCCGGCAGGGTAAGGGCTGCAACAGTAGTGCCGGTCAATATCCGATATACGGTAACCGGGCTTAATATGGAGGTAATGACAGGGGTATTTCCAGTAACGGGTGATTTTGTTGATATTGAGATCAAGGTGCCGACCGGGCCACAGCGGCATTTCCTGATCGAGGCGCTGTCTGGTTCTGGCGGAGTGATATACCGGGGTGAGGCTTTTCAGGACTTGGATGGAACACCAACCAATATTGTTATAGAACTGGAAGAGGTACTCCCGCACAGATTGGTTGGGACATGGGCGCATGTTGCATTGGAGAGAACAAACAATGGTATATGGGGATCACTCTTGGAGACAGTAGTTTTTAGAAACGACGGTACAGGTTCAGAGATTAACAGAAGATATAATTTTGGAGGGGATGTAGCCTCTATAGACAGGATAGATTTCACATATGCGAAGACTGAAAACAAGGACGGCAGCATTACTCTGACAATGATCTATTCTGACAGGACGGAAACGCACAGAATCGTACTCTCCGATAACGGTAATATGGCAATTATTGACAGGACATCAAATGCCTTAGTAGAGAGAATAGATGTGGCAATCAGGATGGATACATCAAAAACATATACAGATAAAGACCTGAGCGGTGATTATTACGGAACAGGGTATGCATATGATAAGGATCTTAAATATAGCAACCCGGGTTTTTACAGTTCAGGGTCAAGTATCAACTCGTATGATGGCAATGGAGAATTTTCCGTGTTGAGAACAGTGAACGGTGACGGCGTTATCTTGACAGACAGCGCTGTAGGTCCTTATTCTGTGAGTACTGATGGTTCTTATACATTCACGTATGGAAATTTTAACGGCTATATCGGTCTTTCCGGTCTTTACGTAAATTCACATCCTACGGTTAATAATCACTGGAGGTTCGGCTTTGGCATGCAGAGAGAGGACAGGGCTTACACTACTACTGATCTGGGAGGAACATGGGTATTGACCGGTTTCGGGGAAGGGAATGAAGGCAGCAGCTTTGGTTCTGCCTTTGGCAAAATGACTTGCGACGGCGTAGGCAATTGCAATGCTTTTTTAAAGAATAGAAAAGACGGAGAAATAATCAATGAGGCAGTCGATTTCCGTGATATCTTTGTCGAGCAGGATGGAAGTTTCGGTTATTTCCCTGACAGTATTTCGCCCAATTATGCAGCAGCAATCGGCAATGATGGGAATACTATACTTCTGAACATGAGCTTTGGACAGAGCACTTTGTACGACAGGGAAATATTGATAGGGGTGAGATGCAGCAATTGCACAAATATCATGGGACAGGGAGGAAAAATCCAGGCGAGGAGAGCGTTTAATTTTAAGAAACGTCTCGGTGTTGTGTCCCATAAATAACTTTTTACCAAAGTTGTCATTACTGCAGAAGCAGGAATCCAGGACCATAGCAAATGGATTCCCGTTTGCACGGGAATGACGAAAAAAAATGTATAGAACTATAAGGGACACTACGTTATCAACAATAAAATAAAACGGGGGTGAACAGAATGAACAAATCTTTTGTATTACTGTGTAGCTTTGTATTTATTGTCATGAGCATGGGAATTTGTCATGCAGCGGATATCGAGGTGACACTGGAATGTCCTGAAAATGTTACTGTCGGAACCCCGCTCGATGTCATCGTAACAAAAATTGTGAATGACGAAGACCCTGCCGACCCTGAATCTTCTCCAGCGATAATCGGCCATGCTCTTGTGGGACTTGGAGGCAATATGGGTAATTCGATAACAGGTATTGCTTTATTCGGACCGTTCAGCAGACCTTTCAGTTTGACAGTGCAACCTGGCCAGACTGTCAATGGCCCCTGGGTGATACGCATTATTGACAAAGTTCCCACTTCCTTAGGAGGAAAGGTAGCAATGGCAACAGTTGGATTCACAACAGCAAGTTACAGTAAAATGTTTGCTGGTGAAGGGTGTGGAGTGAATGTAAGAAAATAAAAAAGGGATAAGTTTTAAGGGAAAAAATTACCTGTTTCCTCTTATTGACTATTCAGATGAGAAGCAGACTTTTTAAAATCGTCCTTTACTCCTCTGCATTGTGCATGTTATCCCTCTCTCTTTTATATGCCTACGTGCTGAAAAAAGACCAATCCACCGGATCAAATGTCTTGTTAATAGATAGCTTAGAAAATCAATCAGAAGAGAATTATGATAATTTCAGGATAGAAAATATTTCGATAGTCAGGAAAGAAAACAACAGAACTTTTTTTTCTCTTACCGCTGATGAGATCGTTCACAGGAAAAGGTTTTCAAAACTTTTTCATTACCAGAATCTCAAAGAGATTCATCTGTCAGGGGTAAAGCTTGATATCTATATGAACAATATATCTTCTGATACAAACGAAAACATATCGATACCGCTTGACGATATCAGCAATGTCTTTGCCTCGCTTGGAAAACAGCCAACGTCCTTGAATGATTATTTCGAGGGTAAAGTACAAGACAGAGATCTGGATCTGCTGAGCAGGATTATTTTTGAAAAAGTCTCCATAAACATACATTACTCCGATAAGAAAAAAGTCTCGGTTGCTGCAGAGAATGCAGCAGTACATTTCGACTCTCAGAATATTGTCTTTACCGGTTCTGTCAAAATAACCGATCCGCTCAGCAGGAAATTACATGCATCCAAGGCGGTATGGTCAAAACAATTCAACGGCATTTATTTCCCCGAAGGATATACTTTCCACAATAGCCAATACAGGAATAAATCGTTTTATGCTGTCAGTAAAGACGGGGATTTTTCAAGGCTCTGGGATATCCCCGCAATAGATTATGCAGATTACCTCGATATCGCAGAAAATAAACTCTATGCCCAAGTGATGAAGAAATTGCCGCCATACGCAAAAATGATGCTTGGATTGCCTTTGTAATGAAAAAGATAGTTACGTATCTTATTGTTACTAATGAGTTCATAAGTAAGGACACCTTTAAACACCCTCCCCTTTATCCCCTCCCCTCAAGGGAGGGGCGATTCTTAAGTCCCCTCTCCCTTGAGGGGAGAGGGCAAGGGTGAGGGTGTGTGGC
>JBAQLU010000014.1:0-2908 GCA_049302065.1 Thermodesulfovibrionales bacterium | reverse complement strand
ACCTGGACTTCAAGAAGTTCGAAGCATCCAAAAAGGGGAGGAAGCTCGAGTTGACCCCCCTCGAGTTCCACATGTTGAAGCTTTTCGTCGAGAGAAGTGGCCAGGTCCTCACCAGGGACGATTTTCTGGATGGCATCTGGGGGGAAGATAACGTTGCCGTGTCGTTCAGGACGGTCGACAGCCACATCGCCAATATCCGGAAGAAGATCGAGGACGACCCGTCGAGGCCCCGGCATATCCTCAGCATCAGGGGCGTCGGCTACAAGTTCGTGGACTGAAAAGCGGCTGCGAGCGAATTTCACGATGTCTTGATACTTCCTTGACACATCCAGCCCCCGGAATCGCTATCATGAGGGCGAAAAGACGATGCGGAGGGATTCCATGAAAAGCTTGAAGAAAACGCAGCTTCTTCTCCTGGCGGCCTCCCTGGCCCTTATCGCGCTAGGGAACGGGGCCGTTATTCAGCAGACGGCCGGCGAGCTGTTCGAGAAGGCCCTTTATGTTGAAGAAGGTCAGGGGGACCTGCAAAAGGCCATCGGGCTATACCAGGATATCGTGAAGCGGTTCCCGGAGAACCGTGAAATCGCCGCCAAGGCGCTGCTCCACATCGGGCTGTGCCACGAAAAACTTGGTAGCCTGGAAGCTCAAAAGGCCTACCAACGCCTCATCGCCGACTATCCCGGGCAAAAAGAAGAGGTGGCCTTGGCCAAGGAAAGACTGGCCGGGCTCGCAAAAATCACCGAGCCGGCCCCCCGGAAACCCAATTTTCGAAAAATCCGGACGCCGTTCAGTATTCCCCGGTATAGCGGGGGCTGTCTTTCTCCTGACGGGAAAAGGCTCGCCTTCGGTTCTCAAAACTTCATCTGGACCGTCCCGATACAGGGAAAAGTCGATCCCGACCTGGCCGGTGAGCCCAACAAATTGCCTGGAACTGCGGGCACCCTGGGCCAAGGCCTGACATGGTCCGGCGACGGCCAATGGATCGCTTTCAGCCGGGCGTTCCATCAGGTCGGCGGAGGAGAGATCAAGTTCAATCCGGAGGAGGCCTATATTGATGTTATCTCCTCATCGGGCGGGGAGCCAAGGAGGATAGCCATCCCTCAGTGGGTCGCCTCGTTGGGAGCCACATTCCGTGAACTGGGTTTGTCGCCCGATGGAAAAACCGCCGCGTTTGATTCAGGAGGGCAATTATTTACGGCTTCCGTCGAAACCGGCACTATCAAGCAAGTCACCAAGGACGGAGGAATGGTGCCCTCTTACTCACCGGACGGCACGAAGATCGCCTATTTAACGCCCCTGATTATGCAAGGGAACCCTCCTCTCCCCCGAAACGATCTCTGGGTGATTCCTGCTGCCGGCGGTGATCCGGTGAAAGTCAGCGGCGATCTGCCGGAACTGATCAGGGGCTCCACTTGGTCCCCCGATGGAAGGATGATCGCCTATCTCCGACATAACACTTCGACAAAACCGACGACATCGGAGGTCCGCATCGCTCTCTTGTCGGATGGGGGGAGGCCAGTCGCCACCCCGGTTCGAATCAAGCTTCCTTACTTTTCCCGCGATAGAATGACAGGATGGACGCCGGACAATAAGATCGGGCTTCTCCTCGAAATGCCCCCGCATGATTACGTTTACACGGTCCCTGTCCTCGGTGGTAAGGCCAGCCAGGTGAGCCCGCTCGACGGATTTGCCCAGAATCCCCAATGGTCGCCGGACGGGAAGCGGATCTATTTCCGATGGGAGGACGGCCGATTGGCTTTCGTACCCAGTGAGGGAGGGGAGCTGAGCATTCACCCCGCTCTCAAAGGCGCCCTGAGCTCCGGTTTCTTTATACCCTATCCAGGAGGAGGATGCTCTGTTTCGCCAGACGGAAAATCGGTGGTGTTTTCAGCCGGAACGGTTTCGGCTGGACCGGAAATATGGACGATTCCCGTCGAGGAAGGGGAACCTAAGAAAATCACGAGCGGAAATGGTCCTCGCTTTCCATGTTGGTCACCGGACGGAAGGTGGATCGCATATTTGGGTTCAGAAGTCATCGCCGACAATAAAAATATAACAACGATATTCAAAGTTCGGGCGGAAGGCGGAGAGGCCAAGAAAATCACGACTGAATCCGCCAATGTCGCGTGGGCCTGTCTTGATTGGTCTCCGGACGGGAAATCGATGGCCTTTTTTTCCAAGGAAGCGGACGCCTTGGCGGGCACTTTAAACGTCATGCAGCTCGAGCGCGGCGAGCCGCGAGTGATTTGCCAAGTCCAGGATGTCAGCCAAGAAAGCGATCTGTCCTGGTCGCCGGATGGAAAGAAAATCGCTTTTGTCTCCCAGGGCAAGATATGGGTGGTCCCGGCGGAAGGCGGCGAGCCCGTCGAAGTGAAGACGGACGTCGATGCCGATGCCATCAATCTCGATTGGTCTCCGGATGGCCGGAAGATCGCTTTCACCGGCAGGAGCAGTGGAAATTATGGGAATAAAGAATTTTGGTTCATGGAGGACTTCCTGCATTTATTGAAGAAATGAGGCGTGCCTTCACGATCTCGAGAAAATAGCGGTGGAATTTGGCCCGGGGGCCGGGAAGCCCATCCATTCTCAACCCAATCGCAACGTCTTCTTAAGGTATCCCCCTGATATTTTCTATAGAATATCGCGTGTCCTGAGCGGTAAGGCCCCGGTCCCCTTATCGGGAGCGGATTGACTCGGGGTGTTCACGGGTATAATCTTCCTATCAGCCAGAGGGGACAAGCATCATGAGGCTTGATTGGCAAAGACGGGCGGTCATCCTCTTCACCGCATCTCTCCTGATCTTGAGCGTCGTCCTCGTTTTTTTCGCCGTCCGGGAGGCCGAAAGGGAGAAACTACTCAAGGAGAGGGAGATCGAGGGCGCGCGGCAACGGCTCGTCGAGACGATCGA
>JBAQLU010000013.1:0-1758 GCA_049302065.1 Thermodesulfovibrionales bacterium | reverse complement strand
ATATGGAACGAACCTGTTCACCGAATCAAAAGACGATTGCGCGTCCACGGTCGAAGTTTCTTGAAGAGATCTAACATATATCCTAATTTCCCGAACAAGTTAGTAACTATGTTTGCGCGTTAAGCTTGACCCCGAAGGCAGCAAAGATATCTTTCTGCGTTCTGGACACTTCGCTCAGAGCTTTCTTTTTTCCGAACATAATCTGCTTGAGCTTTCTCAACTCGGATAGCATCTCTGGAATGCACAGCGAATCCCGCAATTTCGAGTTCTTCAATACCACACTCATTCCGGAACGTAAGATCATGGCGACGAACTCCACGAACAGCAGTCCTTCCATGGTGTGTTGTGAATGTATCCTCAACCGTTTCAAAAAGAGATTGTTCTTGAGTGAATCGAAATACTTTTCAACGCCATCCTTCTCGCGGTAATACCCGAGTATCGATTCACTGGATAACTCAGTGTTCGTAATCAGCACGAACATTCCCATTCGCCCGAGAGCCACGTCTATCGCCTCTGTGTTCCGAACCAGCACGCTCCGCGGTCCATTCCTTCGTGTGGCGAAATAGGGCTCAAGGCCGGGTAGCTGATCGGTGAGATACTCTTCGATCTGTGCCTTGTTCGTGAAGCCTTGTGCGGCAACAAGAGCTTCGGCGTCGATGAGTGTGCGGAGAAATGTTTCCCGATTAGCTGCCTGTCTGCGTTCATCAAGGTAGATGTGGGCGGTGTAATTGTTGTCGGCAATCGCAAGCTTTCTGCGGATGCAATAGTAGACATGCTCACGGTGGCGAATCGCATATTCCGAGGATCGTATCTTCCCTTGAACGGCGGCGACCAGATCACGCTCGGCGCAACATCTTATCGGCAAAGGAATTATGGACTTCATTCCTTGCATATGCCGTAGATTCGCTTTGCTGTAGAAGCCTTTGTCCAGGACGAATACCGTCGTATCGAGCGACAGGATCTCGAGCTCCGTTACAATGTTTTTCAGCGTAGTGACATCGTGGATGCTGCCAGGATACAGGGAGTAAAACAAGGGCAGCCCTGAAGGCTCGCCATAGATTACTCCGAGGTTGACTTGCGGCAATGATTCGCAGTCACGATTGTAACCCCACTCCACAATGTCTATGCCGTGCGCATAGGATGAGATGGACGTAAGATCAAACACGATGAAGCGGTTCGTCGTGGTGTATCGCTGTGTCCAACGCCTGAAAAAACGTTCCGTCAATACTCTTGTGTGACCGAGCTGGGCCAGAAGCTCGCTGATTCGTGCCGACGGTAAGGAGACGGACTCATGCCCCCAGATGGTATCAAGCCAGTTGTTGCAGAGGTACAGAGCCTTGTTTTCGCATATCCTGTAGAATGCGAGGGCAAGTATTTCCCTCCATGTTTCCGGAAAAACCACGGTGAGATCTTCCGTCAGCCCGATGCGTCGCGCAATGTTCTGGAGCAGAAATATGTTTCCGAACTCACGAGCATCCCTGATACCGTCATCAGGGATGAGTGCTCCGGTTGCAGGATCCTTTTTGCCGAGATAGGTCCGGTGCTGTCGCGGTTGCTTCTTTTCCTTGTCCCAGTAGCTCTGGACGCTGTAGAGGTAAATGTGGCCTTTTACCGCCTGTTCGATAATGTACGACATGGTTATAACTTAACTATGTTTTTGAAATATGTCAAGCCCTCCCCGCGATCGTAATTCTTTATGCTGCTAGCATTTGGTGGAAATCGTCGATACCTAGTTACAACTTTTCCGGGAATTTAGGC
>JBAQLU010000012.1:0-35173 GCA_049302065.1 Thermodesulfovibrionales bacterium | reverse complement strand
GCACTTCTATGAATGTGTCATATGCTCTCACTGGATGCTCTTCCCCTATGTATTCATCTATGCTCTGGGGAAATAAGGTGATCTGCTCACGACTGCCACATTTATATGCCATGATTGTCTCCTTTTTTTTCCATACAGAATTCTATCATATAAATGGCCTTCTTTCATTCCCACCTTCTGCAATAATTGCGACACAGCCTCCAAGCCGGAGGATGACAAACTCTGACTCTATAAACAGACACTAAATAATATATAAAGGAAATGAACAATGGCAACCATCATCATTTTATTGATTGTATTGTTTCTGGTAGCTATATTTTCTGTTCAGAATGCTGTGCCTGTGGCTATAACCTTATTTTTCTGGAGATTTGAAGCATCTCTTGCAATAGTCATGTTTCTCTCAGTACTATGCGGTATGATTGCAGGGGCAATTATCATATCACTGATAAGGGGTAAATCATCGGCAAAGAAGGAAGAAAAAACGTCTGCAATATAGTTTTTATGAAATATGGACCATGCAAAGAATAGCTCATGGAAGTCAATATGTCAGTAACTCTTTTTTTACAGCGCCTTCTCTCAGAATTTTTGTATCTTCAGTTGTTACATCCACAATGGTCGACGGAAGGCCGCCGGGGGTAGGGCCACAATCGATGATTAATTCTATTTTATCTCCAAAATAGCGTATAACCGTTTCTGCGTCCTGTGCCGGGGGCATACCTGACGGGTTAGCGCTTGTTGCAGTAAAGGGGAAGTGGGTGTATTTTGCGAGGTGAAGGGCAAATGATTCTCCGGGGATTCTGACAGCTACCTTATTAGTCCCTGCAGTTATAAACTCAGACAGATGTTTCTTTGCAGGAAAAAGCATTGTGAGGGGGCCCGGCCAGAATCTCTCCATGAGTTTTATAGCTGAACTGTTTATATCCGCTGCAATCGAGGATAACTGCCCTTTATGTCCTATAATTAAGGGCAGTGCCTTCTCACGGGGCCTCTGTTTTATTTCATAGAGTCTTTGCAGGGAGGCTTCCCTGTCGATTCTTGTGCCCAGGCCGTAAAATGTCTCGGTAGGGTATGCAATAATGCCTCCATTTTTCAGTACATCGACCGCACTGTGCAAAACCTGATCCTGGTTTTTATGGTTCATTTTTATCAAGAGCATCGCAAAATACTACCATAGAGACAGGGATTTTTTACAGAATGTTGTCGTTTCATGCAATATATTTAGGTAGAAAATATTTTTAAAATCAATTCTTTTGTTGACATTAATGATTTTTTACTTTAATATTTTAAAAAATGATTTTAATGAGAAAGGAGGTGCAAAATGAAAAAAGTAGTTCTTTTAGTCCTTTCTTTATCTTTATTATTTGTGTTTGGCTGCGCTACAAAAGATTATGTGAAACAGCAGATTGATCCATTGATCGACAGGATCAGCAGGCTTGAGGCAAGGGTTTCAGCTATTGAGTCCAAGGTTAATGCCCTTGAAGGAAAAGTCGGTGAAATAGACGCTGCCAAGAGGGATGCACGTGAAGCAAAGGATCTGGCTCAGGAAGCGATGAAGACTGCAAAGGAATGTTGCAATAAGGCAGACGCCGCTGCAAAACGTGCTGAAGATGCTGCAAGACGTGCTGAAGCTGCTGCAGCAAAGGCTGATGCTGCTGCTGAGGCTGCTCAGAACGCTGCCAAGAAGTGTGAAAAGTCATTTGAATTACAGCAGAAGAAATAAGTTTTAAGGATGTTTATTTACAGGGGCTGAGGGGTTTTCAGTGATTCTTCAGCCCCTATGTTTTTGTTCATTTGGTTATGTCGACGGGAATTCCTTTTTTCTCTCTAAGGGCAGAGAGCATTTTTTCTTTGTCAATACTATCATAGAGATCTTTCTTTCTCAATAATTGTATAGCCTCATTGAAATAATTCATTTGCAGTATTTCATCCTTATGTATTTCGATGAAAACCCTGCTGTTTGAAACGCCTACTTTTACCGGCTGGCGAATAATGGTGACCTTTGAACGATTGGGAACTGCCAGGAAAAGTTTTGGAATATCCTCAGGGTACATTCTTATACATCCGTGACTGGCTCTTCTCCCAACAGCGAATGGCCTGTTTGTTCCATGGATGAGAACGCTTTTAGCCGAGAGCCTGAGTGCATGAGAGCCAAGGGGGTTATTAGGCCCGGGAGGAACAACCCGGGGCAATTCAGGTTTTTCTTTCCTGATAGATTCAGGCACATACCAGCTTGGCTTTACTACTTTTTCTGTTATTTTGAAAACTCCAACGGGCGTCTCGTTGCCTTCGCTGCCGATTCCTATGGGATAAGTTCTGACTATGGGGGCACTGTGTTTTGAAAATAAATACAGCCTCATCTCTGAGAGATTTATGATAATTCCATCATATGATGCCATGTCCGGTAATATCCATGAAGTGGGAATAGTAATTGAAATGCCACTGCCGGGGATAAAAGGATCAACTCCCGGATTTGCATCAACAATTGAGTTATAGCCAATTCCGAACCTTCGTGCCACTTCGATCAAAGACTCGTCACCTTTAATTTTATGGGTTTTTACTGAACCGATTACTGTATTTTTATCAGCATAGGAATAAATCTGGAAGGCGTCTGACGGTGAGAAAAATCCACAGATTGCTATAAATATAAATATGAAATATATCCTGCGCATATACTGATAGTACTCAAGGAGAGGTCTGAAATTCAAGTGATATTCTTACAGAAAGTATAGATAAAGGGATGTGATCTTGCATGTTTTTTGACATATATGTAATTATTCTGATATTTTATTAACGGCGATGGGGTTCGCCATTAACCGTCCCGATGAATATCGGGACTGATAACTCCTACTGAATATAACTTTTGGTAGGAGTTTTTTAGTTCCTGCCGAAAAATAAAAATCCAGAGGAAAAGAAAACATGGATAACCAATGGCTTCAGGCGGCTTTGTGGATGGGACTTGCGCTTATTGCAACCTTACTCTCAGTTAGGATAGCTATATCCATTGCACTGCTTGAGATAATGGTCGGCGTGATCGGCGGAAACTTTCTGCCGCTCCAGCGGACCGAATGGGTGAATTTTCTCGCCGGATTTGGGAGTATCCTTCTGACATTCCTTGCCGGAGCTGAAGTAGAGCCGTCGATACTGAGAAAGAAATTTAAAGAAAGTTTCGGCATAGGCTTCCTGAGTTTCCTGATGCCATTCTTAGGGGCAATGGGTTACGCATATTATATCGGAGGGTGGACTTTCCAACAGGCAGCTATTGCAGGGATTTCACTTTCAACCACATCCGTTGCAGTGGTATACGCTGTAATGATTGAAACGGGATACAACGAGACAGAACTTGGTAAGCTAATCCTCGCAGCCTGTTTTATTACCGACCTCGGAACGGTTTTGGCTCTCGGCGCTTTTTTTGCGAATTACGACTGGACTATGGTGCTGTTTTTTATTATAACTGCAATTGTATTATTAATTTTACCGAAATTTACACCATGGTTTTTTAAAAAGGTTGGGAGCCGGATCAGCGAGCCGGAAACTAAATTTATATTCCTGCTTCTCTTTTCTCTCGGAGGACTTGCCATGACAGCAAAAAGCGAGGCAGTGCTTCCAGCCTATCTTGTCGGGATGGTGCTTGCCCCTTTTTTTCTTGAAAACAAGACGCTCAGCCACAGGATGCGAGTCACTGCCTTTACAATGCTTACACCGTTTTATTTTTTAAAAGCCGGCTCTTTGGTGAAACTATCTGCAATGTGGAGCAGTGCCCTTTTAATTCTTATTTTTCTTCTGGTGAAGATGGCAGCTAAATTTATCGGGGTGTGGCCTGCTGCAAAGGCATTTAAGCTTGGGAAAAAAGAGAGCATGTATACAACCCTGCTTATGTCAACAGGACTTACCTTTGGGACAATATCAGCTCTCTTTGGGTACACGAATAAAATCATAAATCAGGAGCAATATACAATATTGGTCACTGCTGTTATACTTTCAGCAGTAGTGCCGACAATTATTGCACAGAAGTGGTTTCAGCCGGAGATGAAAAAGGAATAAATGTTTTAGTAATCCCCCCTTGCCCCCCTTTAATAAAGTGGGGCAGGAAAAAAACCTAAAATAAGCCCTCGTTTTCTAAAGGGGGATTGAGGGGGCTTACAAAAAGAAAGGAGTCCAATGATGTTCAAAAAAATCCTGATCGCAAATGACGGCTCTGATGGAGCAAAAAAGGCGCTGAAAACTGCTATCGATCTCGCGATAAAGTACGGCGCGGAACTTCACAGTATATCAGTCGAAGAAGGTGTCCCTCATTATGCGGCGACGATCGGCGAAGTGGATGAGTACCGGAAAGAAGCTAACGATTTTTTCCGTAACATTAATGACGAGGCGGCAGAAGAGGCTAAAAAAGGCGGTATCACACTCCATGTGAAGGTGCAGGCAGGTCATGAGGTTGAAACGATTGTAAATTATGCAAAGGAAGGCAATTTCGAGCTTCTTGTCGTCGGTTTTATGGGACATTCAAAGATATTCGGAAGAGTATGGGGGTCAACCTCACAGAATATTACAAAACTTTCTCCCTGCACAGTGATAGTCGTGAAATAATCATGGTTATTTCTTGTGATTTATTGAAGAGAAAGGACCTTTTAATTTTCAGTCGATATGCAGAACCACAGCAAAGCTGTTAAATATTGCCCATACCCTATCATCCTCTTTAAAGCCCATCAGGCGGGCGTTTTCTGTAGAAACTATAGAGCACAGTTCTGTACCATCTGAAATGCGCACGACATATTCTGTGGTTGTCTCCCCTTTATTAATGCGGACTATATTTCCAGCAAACCGGTTTTCCGCTGTAGATTCTGGTTCCCCATCGCTTTTTTGTAAAATCACCCAGGGAGCTTTCACCTCTGCTGTAATCAAAGATCCCGTTTTGAGTCCGAGCCGTGACAGGCTGTCCCTGGTGATTATTGTTGTTACTATATCTCCGCTCAGGGTAATCATCTCCACTTTTGCCTGAATGTCTCCCTTTTTGATGGAACTGATTTTACCGAAAAAGCTGTTCCGGGCGCTTGTTTTACGACGTGATTCCTTTTCAATAAAGTGTTTTGCCACTTGTCGCATGTCGGCATCGGAAAAGTTAACATAGGAAGCCGTCACGTTGAGTGTGGAATGGCCCATCATCCTTTGCACAACCGGTAAGGGCATATTGCTCTGCATTAGTTCTATAGCCCGGGACCTCCGTATACTTTCCGGAGCGCCCATGGAAGGGGGAAAGCCGGAGTCTATTGCCCGTTCATAAAATTTGCGGCGAACATGGCCGGGATCCACTTTGAAGAAATTGCCCAGATATTTTTTGAAGACAGGGTCACTCAGCGAAGACTTAAATTCTTCAGAGAGTACCTCCGGTATCTGTACCTCCCGCGCCGGCCGACCGTTTTTCTTTTCTGCTCTCCCCAAAAACACCAGGTGATGTTTGACATCGACATCTTGAAAGGGATTAAGTGCCAGGACTTCGTTCAGCTTGCCTCCCGTATAGCGGATCAAAAGGAATATCAGTAAGATGCGCCTGCGGGATAAACGAACATCTGCCCGAGGCGCTCCATCCGCCCAGCTTCGAAATGACTGCTCCAGACGATTCATCTGAACCGTATCAAGACAGTGGGATTCATTCGGCATTGAGACAATGCGCGCGTGGCTTGTTCGCTCGGTAATTGAGGCCTGCGGCGCTTGTTTTTTATCCCGAAACATCACTCCATTATTATAACAGTGACGACCACAGATTGTTTCTCTGAGTCACTCACTGAATCCATGTCCTAAAGCATCAAAGTTGTCTTTCACGATGCTATTGACATCTGAAATGTTGTATGATAGTGTTATTAACACGAGAATCATATTATTCATGTTAATAGTTTAACATATTTAAGGAGGTTCTTATGTATTTCGAGACTGCCGGAGTCGAGGTTGCTCCCTGGATTCCTCCCCTTGTTGCGCTGGTTGTATCTTTCTTCACATCCATGGGCGGAGTTTCTGGCGCCTTTCTTTTGTTACCATTCCAGATGAGTTTTCTTAATTTCACAAGCCCATCTGTGAGCGCCACCAACTTTGTCTTCAATATCGTTGCGATTCCGAGCGGAGTATACCGCTACCTCAAGGAAGGCAGAATGGCATGGCCATTGACGTGGGTGGTAATTGTCGGAACGCTTCCCGGAGTATTTATCGGCTACTATCTGAGAGTCCTCTATCTGCCCGATCCGAGGGCTTTCAAGCTCTTCGTAGGATGCGTCCTGCTCTATATCGGCGTGCGCCTTATCTATGAACTTACAGGAAAAGCCTCGGCGGGGAAGGCAAAGATGAAAGCCCTCGAAGATAAATTTAGGGAAAGGACAAAACAACTCAGGGAACAGCAAAAGAGTAGAGTTGCTTCGGGACTTCCGCCTGAGGCTGTGGTGAAGACGGTATCGGTAAGCCTGAAAAAAGTAGAATATGAATTCTGGGGCGAGAGGTTCTCATTCAGCACAGTTGGAATGTTCGTCCTTGCATTTGTAGTTGGAATTATCGGCGGTACGTATGGGATCGGCGGAGGCGCCATCATCGCACCATTCTGCATTGCGGTATTCCATCTGCCCGTTTATACAATTGCAGGCGCTGCCCTAATGGGGACATTAATAACTTCAGTGGCAGGGGTATTTTTCTACAGCATCATTCCTGCAAAGGTCGGGATGTCTACTTCACCTGACTGGCTACTGGGATTTCTCTTTGGCATAGGAGGTTTTGTCGGCATATACCTCGGAGCCCGGTTTCAGAAATTCGTGCCCCAAAAGGCTATCAAGCTAATGCTGGGTACGATTATTATTTTCCTTGCCATAAGATATATTTCACAGTATTTTATGAAATAGAGTCTGTGTATAAAGTGAATAGAGGTAGAAAGTTTTTCGGTTTCGGCAAAAACGTTTTCATTGCCGGGCTTGTAAGTTTCTTTATGGACGTGAGCTCCGAGATGATCTATCCGCTGGTTCCGCTCTTTCTGGCGAACGTCCTGGGCGTGAACAAATCAGTCATCGGATTGATCGAGGGGATTGCGGAATCGACTGCAAGCCTCCTTAAAGTATTTTCCGGCTGGTTTTCTGACAGAATAGGAAACCGCAAGTGGCTCATGGCTGCAGGATATGGGATATCCACTTTAAGCAGGCCGATTGTTGCGCTTGCCACAGGCTGGCAGCATGTGATGGGGTCACGCTTTATGGACAGGTTCGGCAAAGGGGTCCGCACGGCCCCGCGCGATGCAATCATCGTCGAGTCTTCAGAAAAAACGCATCTCGGCAGGGCATTCGGTTTCCACCGTTCAATGGATACCATGGGCGCCGTGGTCGGGCCTGCGCTCGCTTTCTTCCTTCTCGGTCTATTCTCAAACAATTATAGATGGGTCTTCTGGCTTTCGATGATCCCGGGAGCTATTGCCGTGCTCCTGATTATCCTTTTTATCACGGATAAGAAGAAAGCTTCCCTTCCGCATTCGGAGAGACCGAAACTGACGCTCAAACATTTTGACTGGAGATTTAAGTTTTTTGTGGCAATTGCAACCCTGTTTGCCGTTGGTAATTCAAGTGATGTATTCCTTATACTCAGAGCCCAGCAGATCGGGGTTCCGACTGTCATGATTCCCATACTTTACCTCCTGTTCAATCTCATCTACTCCCTGTCCGCCATTCCCGCAGGTATTGCTGCAGACAGGTTTGGAAAGAAAAGGGTGATACTCCTTGGTTTTGTATTATTTGCGGTCCTTTACTATGGTTTTGCCGTTGCTGGGGACGCAAGAGCCGTCTGGATTCTATTCGGTTTTTACGGTCTCTTCATGGGACTTACAGAAGGCATTCACAAGGCATTTCTCGCAACCATAATACCGCCTGATTTTAAGGCAACCGCCTTTGGGGTTTATAACACTGCCGTCGGTTTGGCAATGCTCCCTGCAAGCCTTATCGGAGGGTGGCTCTGGGACCATGTCTCTCCTTCTGCAACATTCTATTACGGTGCGATAACAGCAGTCCTGTCGGTGATGTTATTTGTAATATTCATAGTTGTAGTTAGAAAAGAGACTTTGAACGGGACAATGTAATCCCGTAAGTTGCATAAATGCATATTGCCCTATGATAATAAAAGTTAGTGAAAGGACAATTTATCATAAAAATTGATTGTTATTTATCACAAGGGTGTGCGTCAGAAGGAGCCCTTAAAACAAAAATTGATCTCGCCCTTGAAAAAGAAGGCTTACAGGCTGAAGTCAATTTCTATAGAATCAACGATGCAGAGGCATTATCACTTGGACTTTCCGGGTCTCCTTCGGTGTTTATCAATGGAAAAGAATTACAGCCATCCGGCACGGTCGGGTTTTCATGAAGGATGTTCATGGATGAGTCCGGGAAACTCATGAATGTTCCCTCCGTGGAAATGCTTCAAAAAGCTATCAGAGAAAATAAATAAATCACAAAAGATTGACAGATTGGTATAAATGATATACGATATATACAATATATACATCAAGACAGATATGGAGGTGTGCGTATGTCAACTCAGATGATGATAAGGATAGATCCTGAAATGAAGGAAAGGCTCACTAAACTGGCAAGAGTTGAGGGTAAGACCTCAAGTCAGATGGTCAGGGAACTCATCGAGGATTACATTAAAGCGCGTGATATCGGGTCATATATTGATGACCTGTGGAACAGAGTTGGGGGAAAATTAAGGTCAAGAGGTGTAGAGCCCGGCGATATAGACAAAGCAATTAAAGAAGTTAGAAGAAAACGAGTATGAAGGTTGTTATTGACACAAATATCTTTGTCTCGTCTTTTTTCGGCGGAAATCCGCGAAGAATTATAGATCTATGGAAAACTGAAAAGATTACCCTTTGTCTTTCTAAGGAAATCCTTGATGAATATATTGAGGTTTTGCAGAGGATAGGACTTCAGGACGAGGATGAACTGGGAGAACTTCTTTCTCTTTTTAAAAGAGGTTTCAACATGTTGTTTACTACAAAAACGCCGAAAGTGAAGGTAGTTAAGGATGATCCTGATGACGATAAGTTTATAGAATGCGCGTTGGCGTTAAAAGCGGAAGTCATCGTAACCGGAGATAAGGCAATAGAGGCGGTAGGTGAATATATGGGAATTAAGATATTGACGCCTCAACGGTTTTTGAAAAACTATGAATATTTTTAGCCCGGTAAAAAAATAATGGCTGAGTTTTTTTGAGTTCTTCCCATCTTACGAGCTTTTCCGGGGAAACGAATTTATTAACATATTAAAAGCATACATAACAACATTAATTTTATGTCATTCCCGCAAGCGAAGCGCGTCGGGAATCCTTCTTTTACGGAAAGATTCTCGCCTCGGCGAGTCGCTGAGGTGACCGGACAAGCCGGAATGATAAAATGCGGCTGACTTATGTCGCTGATTATAGATCAGAAAAATTAAACCTTCCCCTCCACAATCCTTATCTCATCCTCTGTCAACTCATACAGCTCATAGACCAAAAGGTCTATCTGTCGGTCGGTAACGTCAATCTGCCGCTGGAGAGATGTCTTCTCGTGATCGGTCTTAGCTGTCAGCAAATGTTTGTTGAGCGAAAGCATCTGTTCAACCAATGAAACCATTCTGTCATGCCGGGCTTTATCGAGTGAATTAGAAAAATCAGTGTCCGGTATCGGAAAAGTCTCCAGTGTATTCATATTTATCTTTGGAAAGGCTTTCCTGTCAAGATTCACATTGTTACCCTTTAAATAACAGGCACAGGTTTTTGACAATATAATCCCAAGAAAAAAGAGTATATGCGGCGATGTATTCTCTATGCTTAGTGGTTTTAAAGTAATTACATCTGTATTGCAGATATAAGGCAGATTGGTAAATGTTCCATAAAGCCTGTTGCCTGAAACAATACGTTGGAGCAGTATCCGCGGTCCCTCAAATAGCGCTGGAGTTCTTGAAGCGGCAAGGTTCTTACCATATTTAATCCAGTCTCCCTGCCACTCTAAAAAGTATCGTCTTATATTTCGTGCTCGTAATAATTGTTTGTAAGAACTATCTACCTGGTTTTTTGAGTCATAAATTTTGTTGTCCATCATGCTTCTTGTCTGAGGCGGTGTCCCTTTGCCTTCTTCGTAAGGCTGCATTCCTTTCTTAAAAACAAAATAGTTTTTTAAAGAATTAGGACCTTTGAGATCAAGGTTTTTTGTAAAGCTGATTTTTACATCGTCTTCTGGATTGTTTATAGCATACCGCTCCTGATAACTCCACTTTTGTGCTGAAATAGCAGATAACCTTTCTTCTATTGAATTCAATGTCCTGTCAATGCCTTTAACAATAACCTCTTTTGGAAAAATGTTCTTGGAAGGATTTTGAACCATAAGCAGCAGGGTATCAACAGTTGCATTGAGGAAAACTTTATATACGTTGACCAATTCTATGGTAGTGCAGTCTACAAATACAAGCTGTCTCAATTTTTTATCATAATCTGTAGAAAGCCAGTAATTCGGCACAATCATTCCCAAAAGACCACCCTTTTTTAAAATGCAAAGTCCTTTTTCAATAAATAACCCATAAGTATTGAGCTGGTATTCCGATGTTTTGAATTGCTTGTAGTAATATCCCTTCTCTGCCTCTGAAATTAATTCTGATCGTGATTGGATATACGGCGGATTCCCTATTACTGCATCGAATCCCCCTGATTTCATGATCTCTGGAAACTCTGCATTCCAGTCAAAGACATTGATGCGGTAGCGTTCATCTTCATCGAGTATGGTTTGCTGCTCGTAGAAATCAGGACCTATGAGAGAATTGCCGCATTTGATATTGTTTCCCAAATCAGGCAAAGCGCGTTCATGGAAAAACTTGAACTGCCTTTCAAGCGTCTGGTTATTCTCGCCTTCAAGAACTTTCAGTAAAAGCGATAACTTGGTAACTTCAACCGCCTGAGAATCGATGTCCACGCCGTAGATGTTGTTTAAGAGGATGCGTTTCTTCTCTGTAGTAGTCAAATGCCAGTCGCCGCCCTGTGCCTGATACAGGGCAGGATATTTTCCCGTCGCCCATTTTTTTGGATCACTATTCACATACCAGTCACGATGCCAGTCGAGAAGATGTTGATATGCTCCCAACAGGAATGATCCTGAACCGCACGCCGGGTCGAGTATGTGGAACTTGTTCACCTGTTTAGGCATTGTACCTTCTAAGAGCTTACCGACAGTATTCTTTACGATATAATCGACAATATAAGTAGGCGTGTAATATACTCCGCCTGCTTTTCTCACTTCCGGCTTTTCTTCTACTACAGCACGATGCTCAGAGGTCAATCGGATAACCTTACCGAGAAACTGCTCATACACCTGGCCGAGGATGTCGGCGGGAAGGACTGAAAATTCGTAGGGACTCTCAGGATAATAAAGACGCCTGATGATGTCCTTAAGCAGCTTGTCATCAATTGTGAGCATAGGTGTGAGTTCGTCCGGCAATTCGGGGCGGTCTTTTTCTTTTTGAAAATGAAAGAGACCGGAGTTATAACGCTCATCCGCATACCGGAATATTTCCAGAAGACGTCTGTATGTATTAGAACCATTCAGGAGCGCCATGAGCCTGCCGTAATCCTCTATACCTCTGTCTTCACAGATACGCAGAAAGACGATTCGGTCAATAATGCGCTGGACTGAGAAGTTTAGTTCCCTCTGGGTGATTAAATTGCGGAGGGCTATATTGCGTGCAAATATGTCCCGCCATGATTCGATTTCCTTGAGAAATGCGCTATCGACTTCAGCCGTGCCTTTTTTGTGCCTGGATGTCTCAGCGTATTTGTCGAATGAACCCTTCAGCACTGCTTTACGCGAGAATATCGAGTTTATATCGTTCCATCGCCGTATATATTCATCATAGGTAAGATAGAAAATACGAGATGCGGAAGCCTTGTCCGTCTTGACTGGCTTAATACGGCAGTCATAGACGGCAAATTCTTCGAAATCTGTCAGAATGCTGAGCGGTAGTTTTGCAGACCATGCATAACGCCGCAACTGAAAGGCAGGGTTTATATCCTCCTTGATATTGACTGACGGTTTTTTCGTCTCAACAAAAAACTTTCTCGTGCCGCCTATACGAAAACAATAATCAGGAGCTTTAACGGCGCTGCCGATTTTTATGGCATCTTCGTGAATGACGTCCTTGTAAGCCTCGGCATAACCCTGTTTGTTATCGACATCCCATCCAAGGATTCCGAAGAAAGGATCAATAAATTCACGCCTGAGCTGAGTTTCATTGTATTGCCCTGAGCGGTAGGCCTCTTTGTTATCCTCAAAGCGTTTGATTAGTTCAAATATCTCTGCCGGTATTTCTGTCATGCTTTCACTAATTAGAATCTGTTTATAAAGTCGCCATTTTTGTTGTTTGTTTGTCATTCCGGCTTGTCCGGAATCTTTCCGATGGTTTTACAGAAGGATTCCCGACACGCTTCACTTGCGGGAATGACAGCCTTTGGATTTTTCCATTCATTTATACACAGACTCTAATTACTATCACCTAAATGATACCAGTATAAATATATAAAAGAAATCTTGCAATGGTTTCACCTTGTGTCCCGAAAATAACTGGCCCTGTACCTCGATAATATTGTGAAAAATATTTATATGTGCAATCTTATCAACATGCGCAGACTCGGTGTTCATACTTCCATTGCCGGTGGACTAACCATGAGTTTAGATAGGGCTCATGCGCTTGGGTGTAATACGATGCAGATATTTTCTCATAACCCGAGGGGATGGGCTGTAAAAAATATTACTGAAGAAGAGGCCTCCCGGTTTAAATCTCTCAGACAACAATTGAATATCTCACCTGTCTGTATTCACACTTCATATCTCATCAATATGGCATCGGGGGATATGCTATTACGAAAAAAATCTCTTGAAATGCTCATTGCTGAAATGGAAAGGGCTGATACTATTGGAGCAGATTATGTAGTGCTTCATTCAGGGAGCGCATCAGGAGATGATGAATCTGTTTCAAGAAACAGGGCGATCGGGGCATTGAATGAAGTTGCACGGATGGGACGATGGAAGGCAGGTCTTCTCATAGAGAACACCGCGGGAGAGAGAGGAGATATCTCCTCCACGGTTAAATATCTGGCAAAAGTAAGGAAGATGATAAGATGAATACAATAGTTCTAATATTAAGAACGATCGTTCTTAATATAGGATCGTTTACAAAAATGCAATATCTGTTGTCAAATGTAATTTTTATGTTGACAAATGAAATTATTTGTTGTATAAAAATATACAGGTGAATAAATGTTAAAAAGTTTATTTTCATCATCAATAAGAGCAGATGTGCTCTCCCTGCTACTTAACAGTCCGGACGAGCAGTTCTACATCCGAGAGGTAGCCAAACTCCTCAGAAAAAATCCATCCGGTATCAAGAGAGAACTTGACAATCTCGAGAAAATGGATATCGTGACCAGCGAAAAGATTGTTAATCTCAGATATTTCCAGGCAAATAAAGAATCCCCCCTGTTTTCGGAACTGAAAAATCTCATAACAAAATCCCTTGGCCTGCCTGGTGCGCTTAAGGCAGTGCTGAGGGCCTCAGGCGCCAAAGCTGCTTTTCTTTACGGTCCATATGCAGAAGGGGATGACGTGACTGCCGTAGACCTTTTTGTCATCGGTGCATCGTCATCACTTACCAGAGAACTCAAAGACCTTGAAAGAAGGTTTGATCAAAAGATTGATTGCAAGCTTATGGAAGAAGACGAATATAGACTGAAAAAGAAAAAAGGAGATTCCAACCTGAAAAAGATTTTATCAGGTAAAAGGATTACACTCATAGGCAGACTTTGAGTGCAGAGCGCCCCGCATTTCTTGTACTGGGAAGTGCGGGTACGAAAGGGGGTGAATTTTAATGGCAGCAACAAAGAAAGCAGCTAAGAAAGCAACAAAAAAGACCGCAAAGAAGAAATAGTTTACCTCTACACACACACACATTTTTTTGGCTGGAGGAGAAATTCTCCAGCCTTCTTTTTGCGGTCTTCTAAGATATGAAACTCTATTCTGCTGAAAAATTCAAGTGAAATTTTTAACTTATTGAAAAATAAGCGATTTTAACTGTAGGCCAGAACGGGCTGCTGGCTTGCTTCTGTTACTAATTCCCAGTAATCCGGGTGCGAAAGCAGCTTTTTGAGGAACTTCAGATTTGTAGTATGCCCTGACTTATTGGCGATTATGTGACCATAAATCGGAAATCCCAATAAAGACATGTCACCTACAAGGTCGAGAATTTTATGGCGGACAAATTCGTCTTTGAAACGCAGCCCTGATCCATTCAGGACCCCGCTATCTCCAAGTATGATCGCATTGTCAAAAGATCCACCCCTCGCGAATCCATTGGCTTTCAGGTATTCGACATCCTTCAGAAATCCAAAAGTTCTTGCAGGAGCGATTTCAAGTGCAAAATTCTCTTCAGTAAGATCAAGACTCAGTTTTTGTTCCCCGAGCAGATGGTGGTTGAAATGGATCCTGTAAGTTATCCGCCTTCCCTTGTGTGGAAATGCTGCGATTTCAGCATGACCATCTGTCAATACTACAGGACGGGTTATTCTTATATAGGGTCTTTTCTTGCCCTGTTTTGCAATTCCGCCTTTGAGTATCAGGCTTGTCAGTTCCATGGAACTTCCATCAAGGATGGGTATTTCCGGCCCGTTAATTTCGATGAAGACATTGTCTAACCCCAAGCCGGCAAGGACAGCAAGTAGATGTTCAACAGTTCTTATCTTTGCCCCATTATAACCGAGCGTAGTAGCAAATGCAGTATCTGAGACAGAACCTATAGAGGCTTTAATCTCCATGTTCTTATCTGTTCTTATAAATATGATACCGGTATCACGGGGTGCAGGTTTGAGGCAGACCTCGGCAAACCGGCCTGTATGCAGCCCTATGCCTTCGAAACAGACTTCTTGTTTTAATGTTCTTTGTAAACGCATATAATATTTGGTTACAGACTCAATGAAAATCTTAAATAAGAAGATTGCAAAAATGGTGCCAGTAAGATAGTCATAATTTTCATATATTTTATTCACTGCAGCTTTCTTTGAAGAATGGCGATAAAGGTAGTTATTAGGAAATAAGTTAAAGTTATTGTTGAAATATTGCAAAAGTTGGATGTTGTTATGTTGTTGTCTGTTAACAATAGTGTGTGTACTATTTAACACAGTGCTGTCTTGCTTTTGTCTGATATGTTAGAATTCATAGCGGACTCTGATGCAATAAAATGAATTAATAACACAACCGGAGATAATTATCGTGATAGGAATTATAGGGGGGAGCGGGCTTTATAACATCGAAGGAGTTGTTATTCAGAAGAGAAGAAAGATCTCAACTCCCTATGGATCTCCTTCTGACGCATATGTTTTTGGCAGGTTCTCAGGCAGGGAAGTCATATTTCTTCCAAGACATGGTTCACAGCATAAGATTCCGCCACACAGGATAAACTACAGGGCAAATATATGGGGATTCAAAAAATTTGGGGTAGAGAGGATTATAGCAGTTGGCGCTACTGGTGGCATAGGCACTGGGATGAAGCCCGGAACAATAGTTATTCCTGATCAGATCATAGATATGACCCATGGGAGAGAATCGACATTCTTTGATGGTGAAGCCGGGGTAATCCATGTAGATTTTACAAGACCTTTCTGCCCGGAACTACATGCCGTCCTTTTCCGTGCAGGCAGGAACTCCGGCATCGAGTTAAGAAAAACAGGAACGTATGTCTGTACAAACGGACCAAGACTTGAGACAAAAGCAGAGATACAGTTCTTTTCAGGTATAGGCGGGCATGTTGTAGGGATGACAGCAATGCCTGAGGCATTACTTGCAAGAGAAGCAGAAATCTGCTATGCAGGAATAGCAATCATCACAAACTATGCTGCAGGAATAAAGGAAAAAAGGTTGACGGCAAAGGAAGTCATTGAGATTATGTATAAAACTACCGGACAGCTTAGAGACCTGATAAAAGAGGCTTTGCCCTTGATAACCATGCAGAGGGCATGCGCCTGTAAAGAAGCGCTTAAAGGGGCTAAGGTTTAAACATCCTGTGGAGACCGTTCTTATCATAGAAGATAAAGAATCGATGGCAGAGATGCTGAAAGAGACCCTTGAGTCCGCAGGGTATAAAGTGATTTCTGCCAGAGATGGTATTGAGGGTATAAAATTTCTGAAAGAGGGAAAGATCGATCTTGTCCTGACAGACCTTAAGGTCCCCAAAAGAGACGGAATCGAGATCCTTAAGGCATCCAAAGAAGAAAATCAGCTTATCCCGGTAATCGTAATGACAGCATTTGGTTCTGTTGAGACTGCAGTAACCGCGATGAAGGTAGGGGCCTTTGATTTCATTACAAAGCCATTTGATACCGATCACCTCCTTATGCTGATTAAGAGGGCGCTTGAAAATCAGAGAATACTTACGGAGAATATCCTTTTAAAAGAAGAAGTTGCATCAAAATTCAGCCTTCCAAGAATCATTGGAAACAGTGCGGAGTTTATGAAAGTCGCACAGATTATACAGAAAGTCGCACCAGCAAAGACTACAGTCCTTTTGATTGGTGAAAGCGGCACAGGAAAGGAACTCTTTGCACGTGCGATACATAATCTGAGCGGCCGGAAGCAGTATCCGTTTGTGCCTATTAATTGCGCAGCTATACCGAGGGATCTCCTTGAATCAGAGCTTTTCGGGCATGAGAAAGGGGCTTTTACCGGTGCAGATGCTAAAAAGCTCGGTAAGTTTGAGCTCGCTGATAATGGCACCATATTCCTTGATGAAGTCGGTGATATGGATGTGTCACTCCAGTCTAAACTCCTCAGAGCCATTGAAGAGGGTGAAATAGAGCGGGTAGGGGCTGTCAAGACTATCACAGTTGATGTCCGGATTGTTGCGGCGAGCAATAAAGATCTGGAGAAGGCAGTTGAGGATAAAAAGTTCAGAGAGGATCTTTATTACCGTTTGAACGTATTTCCTGTAAGGATCCCTCCATTGAGGGAGAGAAGGGATGATATTCCTTTGCTTGTAGAATATTTCATAAAGAAATACTGTCTTGAGATAAAGACTCCGCTAAAAAGCATTTCGCAAGAGGCACTTGACATGCTTACTAACTATCACTGGAAAGGCAATGTCAGGGAACTCGAAAATGCCATAGAGAGGTCTGTAATTCTTTGTGACGGAGATATGATTAAATCAGAACATTTTGTCCTGAGCAGGCATTCCGGGTTTGAGTTTTCTGATAAACCTTCTGTTGCCGGTATAACACTCGAAGCAGTTGCAAAAGATGCACTGAGGAGGGCGGAATCGCAGAGGATCATTAGTGCACTTAAGGAAACGAAAGGAAATAAAAGCAGAGCATCGGAAATCCTTCAGGTAAGTTACAAAACACTTCTTACAAAGATCAAAGAATACGGCATAGAGTCTTGACAGTGGATTTCCTGTACAATTATCATAAATTGTTGTCTTTCTCGCAAAATAATCTATCCGGAGGGATATAGTGTCAGGGCATTCCAAATGGGCGTCGATAAAGCATAAAAAAGCAAGTACAGATTCAAAAAGAGGGAAGGTTTTTACCAAGATAGTCAAGGAGATCTCGATTGCTGCCCGTCTTGGCGGAGGAGACCTGTCAGGAAATCCAAGGCTGAGGACAGCAATAGAAAAGGCTAAAGAAGTCAATATGCCGAGTGACAACATTAAGAGGGCGGTCATGAAAGGCACAGGCGAGCTCCCGGGGGTGTCTTACGAAGAATCTATCTATGAAGGGTATGGGCCTGGCGGCGCTGCCATACTTATTGAGGTTCTTACCGATAACAAGAACAGGACAAGTCCGGAGATACGGCATATTCTGACAAAGAACAACGGCAACATGGGAGAGGCTGGATGCGTTGGCTGGATGTTTGAAAAGAAAGGATATATTCTTATTGAAAAGACAAAGATCGATGAGGATACTCTCATGTCGATTGCCCTTGATGCCGGCGCAGAGGATATGAAAAATGATCCAAAAGAAGATAACTACGAAATTATAACAATGCCTGAACATCTGGGTAAGGTAAAGACTGCCATAGAGGCAGCCTCGATACCGGTATCTCTTGCGGAGATAACCATGCTGCCCAAGAACTATGCTCCCGTCGACGAGAAGCAGGCAGAGCAGATGATAAGGCTGATAGAGGCGCTTGAAGATAATGAGGATGTTCAGAATGTTTATACGAACTTTGACGTGCCTGAAGAGGTGATTGCCAGGGTTGAAAAGTAATATGGGGATTTCGATCCGTGCGACTTTCAAGAGACGATTCCTTGCCGGACTCCTGATATCAATCCCTTCTATTATCACCTTTCTTGTAATATGGTGGTTGTTTAACCTCGTTGACGGCCTGCTTGAACCTTTCTACTATAAGATCCTCGGTTATCATGTCCCCGGTCTTGGCTTCATCTCGACAATAGTCCTCATATTTGCTGTAGGCATTGTTTCTACAAATGTTTTTGGCAGAAGGATTATCGAATCCTTCGAACTTGTTATTCTTAAAATTCCGGTATTTAAGGGGATATACACAGCGGTCAAGCAGCTTGTCGATGCCTTTTCCCCGGAGAGCAAGGTGTCTTCGTTTAAACAGTTTGTAATTGTTGAATACCCGCGGCCCAGTGTTTATGCATATGGGTTTCTCACAAAGGAATGTGTAATGAAAACAGAAAAGGACAGCCTGGAGATCGGACTGAAGGCAGTTTATATTCCCACAAACCTTATCTACTTTGGTGACATAGCTCTTTTCCGCGATGAACATATTTTTTTCACCGATATTTCGATAGAGGATGGCATTAAGATTATCCTTTCCGGAGGAATTGCAACTCCATCAAGGATATCCGAGGTAAAGAAATGAAGTTAGCCGGTGTTGTTCTTGCTGCCGGTCTCGGTATTAGGATGAAATCATCGTTGCCGAAGGTACTCCACAATCTGAATGGCACACCGATGCTCCAATATGTCTTAAATGCACTCTATAAACTCAAACCCGAACGGATCGTTGTAGTTGCAGGCAAGCATATTGAGGAGATCAAAAACTCTGTTGAGGCTGACAGCAGCATCTTTTTTGCCGTTCAGAAAGAGGCGAAAGGCACAGGAGATGCTCTCTTAAAGGCAGTGCCGTTTCTCAGAGGATTTCAGGGGACAGTTTTAGTTGTCAATGGAGACACGCCATTGATCACTCCGGAGATACTGAAAAAATTCCTTTCTCTCCATGTAAAAAAAAGAAATGCTATTTCTCTTATCTCATTTATAACTCATGAGCCATGCTCATACGGCAGGGTTATAAGGGATGAAAGAGGAAACGTTCTTTCGATCATAGAAAACAGGGACGCAACAGCATCCCAGAAAAATATAAAGGAAGTAAACAGCGGGATATACGCTATCGAATCTGAAGGTATGGACCTTTTAAAGTCTATAAAACTCAATGAGGCTAAAGGTGAGTATTATCTGACTGATTTAGTTCATATCGCAAGGAATAAAGGTATCAGGACAGATGCATTTTGTATGGGTACCGGGGATGAATTTCTTGGCATCAATACACGGCAGGAACTTGAGAAAGCCAGGCAGTTAATGAAGGCCAGAATAATAAGGCAATGGTCGGACATGAATATACATTTTATTGATGCTGACTCAGTGTATATATCTTCAAATGCAATTCTTGGCAGAGACACTCTCGTTTATCCGAATGTCCATCTTGAAGGTAACACAAAAATAGGGAGGGGATGCACAATCTATCCTAATGTAAGAATTCATGCCAGTGTTATAGGAGCTGGAGCTATTATTAAGGATTCAACCGTAATCGAGGGGTCTGTTGTAAAAAGCGGAGCCACAGTCGGTCCGTTTGCCCATATAAGGCCCGGTTCGGAGATAGGCGCAGGAGCAAGGATAGGGAATTTTGTAGAGTTAAAGAAAACAGTAATCGGCGCAGGGACTAAGGCATCACATCTAACGTATCTCGGAGATGCTAATATAGGAAGAGACGTTAACATAGGCGCCGGCACGATAACCTGTAATTACGATGGTTATAAAAAACATATTACAAGTATTGAAGACAATGTCTTTATAGGAAGTGATTCACAGCTTATTGCTCCTGTTAAGATAGGCAAAGGCGCCTATGTTGCTGCAGGATCTACCATAACAAAGGATGTCCCGTCTCAATGTCTTGCCCTGAGCAGAGTTGGGCAGAAGAACATTGAAGGCTGGGCAGCCAAAAGGCAGTTAAAAGTGAAAGGAGCTAAGAGCAAAGAGCTAAGTGCAAAGAGTAAAATGCATAAAAAATAGGACTACAGATCGAAACTCTATGCTCTCAGCTCTAAGCTCATTGCTAATTAAGGTATGTGTGGGATAATCGGATATATAGGGAATAAGAATGCTGTATCAGTCGTAATTGAGGGGCTGAAGCGCCTTGAATACAGGGGCTATGATTCTGCAGGAGTTGCTTTTTTTTCTGAAAAAGGGATAGAGGTCAGAAGGTGCAAGGGGAAAATAAGAGAACTGGAATCTCTCATTGAATCTGAAAACCCTTCAAGCCATAATGCGATCGGGCATACACGGTGGGCAACCCATGGAAGGCCTTCAGAGGAAAATGCCCATCCTCACAGGGCTGATGGCGTTGTTCTGGTACATAACGGAATCATAGAAAATTATCTCCCCCTGAAAAGAAAGCTGATGGAGAAGGGACATCATTTTACATCAGAGACAGATACAGAAGTTCTCTGCCATCTCATAGCTGATTATGCCCGCAGGTATCAGCTTGAAGATGCAGTGAGAGAGGCGTTGAAAGAGGTTAAAGGAGCGTATGCAATTGCAGTAATAAAGGAAGACGAGCCTGACAAGATTATCGGTGTACGGAAGGACAGTCCGCTGGTAGTCGGGGTAGGTACAGGGGAATACTTCCTTGCTTCTGATGTGCCTGCATTTCTGAGTTATACAAATAAAGTGATATTCCTTAATGATGGGGAGATGGTTGTTCTGACAAAAGACGGGTTTTTCATTACCGGACCCGATGGTGTTTCTGTTCACAAAGATGTAAAGTCTGTGCCATGGAGTCCTTCCATGGCAGAGAAGGACGGTTACAGGCATTTTATGCTTAAGGAGATATTTGAACAGCCAAGGGCTATTGCCGATACATTGAGGGGACGGTTTAATGCTGAAAGAGCTGAAGTAAATCTCGAAGAATTCAATATAACGGAAAAAGACCTGAAGGAGGTTGAAAGGATTTTTATCGTGGCATGCGGGACTTCATACCATGCCGCCCTTATAGGCAAATACATGATCGAAGGCCTTGTCAGGATTCCTGTTGAAGTTGATATAGCCTCTGAATTCCGTTACAGAAATCCGATCATAAGGCCCGGTGACCTAATGATTGTCATAACACAGTCCGGAGAGACCGCTGACACACTCGCTGCACAGAAAGAAGCACGAAGGCTTGGTGCAAAAGTACTCAGCATATGCAATGTTGTCGGGAGTACATCTTCAAGGGAGGCAGATGCCGTATTTTATACTCATTCAGGACCGGAAATAGGTGTTGCATCTACAAAGGCTTTTACGACCCAGATCATCGGACTTTATCTGTTTACAATAGCTGCAGGCAAGGTTAAAGGGACCATATCAGAGGATGTATCAGCGGAACTCCTGAGTGATCTACTAATGCTCCCGGGCAAGGTCGAAGAGGCTTTGGGTACTGATGAGAATATAAAAGATGTTGCAAAAGAGTTTTTCAGGGCAAAGGATTTCCTTTACCTTGGCCGGGGAATAGAGTATCCGGTTGCACTTGAAGGCGCATTAAAATTAAAAGAGATATCATACATACATGCGGAAGGATATCCTGCAGGTGAGATGAAGCATGGACCTATAGCTTTGATAGATGAGGAACTGCCGGTTGTTGTCCTTGCACCGCAGGGCAAGCTGCATGAAAAGATAGCCTCAAACATGCAGGAGGTGAAGAGCAGGGGGGGGAAGATTATCATAATCACAAATGATGCTGACGAAGATATGCGCATGATTTCGGAGAAATGCATCTTTGTGCCCAAAACAAATCCATATCTTACTACGGTTTTGATGGCAGTTCCTGTTCAGTTGCTTGCTTATCATATCGGAGTTTTGCGGGGATGTGATGTGGATCAACCAAGGAATCTTGCCAAGAGCGTTACTGTAGAATAAGAAGCAGTCAGCTGGTTTTTTTAGTTTTTACACTTATAAAAAGATTAACTGTGTAAACTTAAAAGCCCTGTTGAGACTTTGACATATTGTAGATTTAAACTGTAAAAATCTGTTAACATTAATAGGTCAAAGGAGATTTTAATGCATGATTTGAACCCCCAGCAAAAAGAAGCCCTTACCTATATTGACACTCCATTACTTGTATTTGCAGGTGCAGGAAGCGGTAAGACAAAGGTTATTGCCCACAAATTCTGCTATCTTCATAAGGTAAAAAGATTCTCGTCAGATTCTATCCTGACTGTCACATTTACGAACAAAGCAGCTGATGAGATGAAGGTTAGGATACACCAATGCCTTGAAAAGGATCTCAACGGCGCCTGGATAGGTACATTTCATTCACAATGCAACAGGATACTGCGCAAGGAGATCAAGGCCCTCGGGTATAACAATAATTTTTCCATATATGATGAAGATGATCAATGCAACCTTGTAAGACATATATTAAAAGAGTTCAAAATTTATGAAGCCCTTTACAAAGGAATTGTCTCGCGTATCAGTTACTTGAAATCTTCCCTGATAGGTCCTGAAGAATTCCTTGCCACAGGAGACGGTTTTGGTTTCGATGAGAAACTTGCCAAGGTCTATGTGAGATATCAGGATGAACTAATCAGGAGCAATGCACTCGACTTCGATGACCTGATCGTGCTGACAGTGAAACTTTTCCAGAACAATCCGAAGCTCCTTGAAAAATATCAGGACAAATTTACTTATCTCCTTGTTGATGAATTTCAGGATACCAACTATGCCCAGTACTATCTCCTTAAATTACTTGCATCCGCCCGGGAAAGAATATGTGTTGTCGGGGATGATGACCAAAGTATCTATAAATTCAGGGGCGCCAATGTAAACAACATACTGAATTTCGAGAAGGATTACCCTGAAGCGAAACTGATCAAACTCGAACAGAACTACCGTTCAACACAACATATACTGAATGTTTCAGGTTCTGTCATATCACATAATCTGAAGAGGAAACAGAAGAGGCTCTGGACAGACAAAGGTCAGGGGGATAAAGTGCACTTCTGCTGGTTAAATACGCACAATGATGAAGCTAAGTATATCGCTAAGGTTATTAAAGAATACTATCTTAAGGGTATATATAATTACAGGGATTTTGCGATATTTTACCGGGTCAATATTCAGGCGCGGGTGGTTGAGGATGCCCTGCGTGATGAAGGATTGCCCTACCGTATTATCGGAGGCATCAGCTTTTATCATAGAAAGGAAATCAAGGATTTAATTGCATATATGCGGCTGTCTCTGAATTACGGGGATAATGTAAGTTTCAGGAGAATAATAAACAATCCGCCGAGGGGCATAGGCGCAGCCATACTCACGAGGATAGAAAACGAGGCAAAGAAAAAATCGTTAGCTCTGTTTGATGCCCTCAAATCCATAATGCGGGGCGATTCTCTTGCAAATACTGTTAAAGAAAAGCTTGCCGATTTCATCAAGATGATTGAAAGGTTTTCTTCTGTCAAATACAAGTCAGCAGCAGACATGTTAAAAAACATACTCGACAAATCCGGTTATGCGGAATCTCTGGCAGAAGAGCGGATCAGGAATGTGGAAGAGTTGCTGTTGTCGGCAGAAGGAAAGGAGACAAAGGATTTCCTTGACAAGGCGTCATTATTGACAAATATGGATGATGCATCTGCAGCAGACTGCGTCTCCCTTATGACATTGCACAATGCCAAAGGCCTCGAATTCCCTGTGGTATTCATTATCGGACTTGAAGAAGGGATTTTGCCATACTGTAAAGCAATGAACCATGAAGAAGAGATTGCTGAAGAAAGAAGATTATTCTACGTTGGCATGACCCGCGCTAAAGATGTTTTATGGCTGACAGGCGCCAGCAGGAGAAAGCTGTACACCAAAATACAACATCAGGAGCCATCGCGCTTCCTCAAAGACATACCAAAGGAATGCTGCCAATGGATGGAAAAGATAACAAACGGCCATACCATAAAGCTGCCTCCTGTAAAGAAGACCATTAAACCCCATAAGATTTTCTGTCTTTATACGGCCGGATGCAGGGTGAAACACCCTTCGTGGGGAATAGGAGTTGTGCGTGACTGTTATGGAGACGGAGAAGACCAGAAGGTCATGGTTAATTTCTCAAATTTCGGCATAAAAAGACTCGCGGTCAGGTTTGCAAACCTCGAAAAAATATAGGCCTGCAGGGTGAAAATAACAAAAGAGCAGATTCAGCACATTGCAGTTTTATCGAGACTGAATCTTTCTGAGGAAGAAAAGGACCTGTTCGGTTCTCAGTTAAGCAGTATCCTCGATTATATGGACCAACTGAATGAGCTTGACACAAGGGAAACAGAGCCAACATCCCATGTCCTGTCATTAAGCAATGTAATGCGGGATGACATCCTGACGTCTTCCCTGCCGGGAGAAGAAGCGCTTAAGAATGCCCCGTCCCATTCACAAAATTTCTACCGGGTTCCCAGGATAATAGAGTAGTATCTGTATCTCACCATTTTCTAAAAAACCCTAATAGCCTTCAAATAAACTTCATCAAGTCTGCAATGAACCGGCATCGTTGACTGTGATATAACATGCAATAATATAAATTCAATTATAATTTAACTTGACAATAATTAAATAATAATTATATTATAGTTGTATCAATAATGGTAAAAACAAAGATTATTGAAAGAATCTATGAACCATATCTCAAAAAGTCGCTAAGCAGCCGGCTTGTTACGGTTATCATCGGTCCAAGACAGTCAGGTAAGACTACATCTGTAAACAGTGTTCTTAAGGATATCGCAGATAAGAGGAAATTCTATCTGAATCTCGATTCCTCATTTGAGAGGGAAAAGGTAAAAAACAATGAGAGCTATCTCAAGGAAAAGATAGAGGAAACCCTTGGTCACAGGCTGGATTTACTGAAAGATAAATTCTTCCTATTTATAGACGAGGCCCAGAAACTCCCCTCGATATTTGAGACAATAAAGATCTTGTATGACAATTATCAACACTACTTAAAAATAATCATAAGCGGCTCTTCAAGCCTTGAGCTTCTTGACAGGACTTCAGAAACACTTGCCGGCAGGGTGCAGATATTAAGGGTTTATCCGTTTTCTATAAGCGAAGCATCTCTCTATGAGGAAATCGGTGGATTTGAATGTGCCAGTGAGGTATATAAAGGTATTTTTTCGGGCACTCTGAATCAAAACATACTATCTCAGTTTGTCAGGGAATTTAAACCAAAAAGCAGAAAAAAAATAGAGTTGATCGATAAGTTTCTCACACGAAGCCTTTTCCCACCTACATTTTCGAGAATTGAAGAGGACGATATTCCAAGGTGGATTGCTGATTATATTGATACCTATCTTGAAAGGGACATGCGAAGTGTAAAGGAGATAGGGAACATAGAAGGCTATCGCAGGGTTATAGGTCAGCTTTCTTCAAGAATAGGCAGCCTTCTGGAGTATAATCAACTGGGGGTAGATGCAGGCGTCAACCAGATTACAACAAAGAAATATGTAACGATCTGGCAAGAGAGTCTTATAGGTTTTCTTCTCTCACCGTTTTTTCTGAATCTGTCAACAAGGATCAAGAAATCAAAAAAGGTATATTTTTTTGATAATGCTATTGTATGGGCATTGTCAGGTTTCAGGGAAAGGGCTATTCTTGAAGCAAGCGGCGACAATGGGCACTACTTTGAGAATCTCATAATTACTGATTTCATTAAATGGGGAATAAATTATGAAAAAAAGCCTTCTTTTTTCTACTGGGAAAAGAGCCAGGCATCAGAGATAGACATTGTTATCAGCACAAGGGGAATGACAATCCCTGTTGAGATTAAATATTCAGCGGTATGGGACAAAAGATATCTGCATGCTATTGAAATGTTCAAGGCAAAACACAGTGGGAAAGGCTTAAAAATACCTTTTTCATTGGTCATCTATAGAGGAGATTTCATGATTCCTCGTCCGGATGTTTTTTGCCTTCCTGTATGGCTCTTGTGTTAATCTGCATATTCAGCTTTTTCAGCGACATTGAATTTACTCTGTTATAACAGTCATAATATCAAATAAAATCAGAGTTCAAATGAGGATAAATTTATGTTAAGATGCATTTTAAGGGCAAAAATACATATTGCAACTGTTACAGAGTCTAACCTTTCTTATGAGGGAAGTATCACTATAGATGAAACGATCCTCAAAAAGGCAGGAATACTCCCGTATGAACAGGTTATGATCAGCAATCTCAATAACGGTGAACGTTTTGAGACGTATGCGATACCCGGTAAAAGAGGTGAGATCTGTCTGAACGGACCCACTGCGAGAAAAGGTATTGTCGGAGACAGGATTATCATCTTCTGCTACAGTTACCTTCAAGACAATAAGGCTACAGGATTCAAGCCAAAAATCGTCTTCCTCGACGAAAGAAATACAATCCTCAGGATAAAATAGCCTTCCTGTTTTCCAAGAGCCTTGACTGCTTGAAGATCGTTCAATATGGAAATTCATTGAATTTTCTTCTGAAATTGCTAATATTTAATATGAAAACAAGATTGCAGGGAGTCTAAGGTTCTGTGGGTATCAGCAAACGCAGAGAGATTATCAATGATATTCTGCATTCCGTGGGAATTGCTACGGATGGATCCAATCCATGGGACCTGCGTATCAAAGACGAGCGGTTTTTCAAAAGCGTTCTTAGAAACGGAAGCCTTGGCCTCGGTGAATCCTTTATGGATGGGTGGTGGGAGTGTGACCACCTTGATGAATTCTTTTGCAGACTCATGCCTTTGGAGCCCGAAGAGACTGTTAAAAAAAACTTAAAGCTCCTGGGCGAGATACTTAAGGCTGTTTTTTTCAACCAGGGAAGCAAGTCGAAAGCATTTACAGTCGGGAAGAGGCATTACGATCTCGGCAATGAGCTCTTCAGAAGGATGCTTGACAAGCGTATGGTTTACAGCTGCGGCTACTGGAGACACGCAGGAACTCTTGACGAGGCCCAGGAAGCAAAATTGGAACTGAGTTGCAGGAAACTGGGACTTCAACCCGGTGAACGGGTGCTCGACATCGGCTGCGGCTGGGGTGGCTTTGCCGCATATGCTGCAGAGCGGTATGGTGTAAATGTAGTGGGAATAACTGTGTCGGTAGAGCAGGCAGCGCTTGCACGTAAATTATGTACAGGACTTCCTGTTGAGATCAGGATGCAGGATTATCGTGAAGTGAATGAACCATTCGACCACATCGTCTCCATAGGAATGTTCGAACACGTCTGTTATAAAAACTATAGAAAGTATCTGGAGGTTGTGCACAAATGCCTGAGGGACAAGGGGCTGTTCCTTCTGCAGACCATTGGAAATAATTACTCAACGATAACCATTGATCCGTGGATTGGCAAATATATCTTCCCGAACTCAATGATACCATCCATGAAGCAGATTAGTGAATCGGCGGAAAAGCTTTTTATTATCGAAGACTGGCACAATTTTGGTCCGGATTATGATCCTACGCTGATGTCATGGTTCGATAACTTTGACAGGAATTGGCATGAGCTGAAAGGCCTATACGATGACTACTTCTACCGCATGTGGAAATACTATCTCTTGAGTAGTGCCGGCACCTTCAGGGCACGTGACATGCAGGTGTGGCAGATCGTATTCTCTAAGAACGGAATCCCAGGAGGCTATACTCCGGTTCGATGAGAAATTAATTGTATCTTCCTCTGAAGTCAACACACCAGGGAGTCGCCTTAGAACACCAGTACACATTCAAGTCAATAAGTCGAAGATTTCTACATTGTATTAATTACGTGATGAAAGTGTGATTTTTATGAGTAAAAGCCAAATAAACTGCTATCAGACATCTTGATTTTAATAATAAATTCCCCTTTCAACTCGTTCCCTAATATGCTATATTCTTTCAAGAACGCGAAAAAAATTAAGTTGGTATAATCATTATTAGGACGAATCAGTAAATGAGTTTAAAAACCGCATCTCAATAAATTAAAAAAAAGGATTAACCCGTGATTCGTTTCCTTCATACCAGCGACTGGCAATTGGGTATGACCCGCCGCTTCCTTTCGGAAGAGGCCCAGGCGCGCTATACCCAGGCGCGGTTTGATGCCATTCGAACAATGGGCCGTATTGCCAAAGAAAAACAATGTCAGTTTATGTTGGTGTGCGGCGATTCCTTCGAGTCAAACCAGGTGGACCGTAAAACCGTCGCACGGGCAATCGAGGCACTCAAAGAGGTGTCGGTCCCTGTTTATCTCCTTCCCGGTAATCATGACCCTTTGAATGCGGCATCCGTTTACCGCTCTAGTACTTTCATAGAAAAGAAACCGACTCATGTCCACATCATCGAGAACGCGGCTCCTGTTCAAGTGGGTGAGGGTTTCGAACTGGTAGTCGCCCCTTGGCTGTCTAAACGGCCGAACGGCAACCCAATTATTGATTTGCTCAATGCGCTTCCTCCGGCAGGAAGCATAAAGCGTATCTGTGTGGGGCATGGTATTATCGACATATTTACTCCCGATAAAGAAGCAGAAAATGTGATTGCGGTTTCCAAACTTGAAGCCGCAATTTCGGAAGGCAAGATCCATTTTATAGCTTTAGGCGATCGTCATTCCCTTACGAAAGTGGGTTCTAGCGACAAAATCTGGTATTCCGGGACCCCCGAATCCACCGATTTCCGCGAAGACCATTCAGGGTTCTGTCAAATTGTTAAAATGGATGGCGATGATGTCACTACCGAAGAAGTGAAAATCGGACAATGGCGTTTTATCGAAGAGCTGCTTGACCTGAATACCGAAGACGATGTGGAATCGCTCCGGAAAAAGCTGGAAGACATCCCGAACAGGGAACGGGCAGTTGTGAAACTGGTTCTCAAAGGTTCGCTCACACTTTCTTTGCACGGGGTTTTTCAAAGCCACCTTCTTGCAGCCAAGGATGTCTTGGCGGGTTCCGTGATCAACGAAGACAACCTCCTTGTGATTCCCAATGATACGGACTTCACCGATCTTGGTTTTTCCGGCTTTGCCGATGCAACGGTAAAAAGGCTTCGGGATAAAATAGACCAGGGAGGAAACGAAGGGGCGGTTGCCCGCGACGCATTCATGCTCCTTCTCCGTCTTTCCAAAGAGGTGGCATGAAACTCCTTCGTCTTAAGGTTACTAATTACCGGGGCATCAATACACGCGAGGTAAAGTTTAGTCCCTTGGGGATTACCCGCATAGAAGGTCCGAACGAGTCGGGGAAGTCGAGTCTCGGCGAGGCCATAAACACGATCTTGGACTACCCGGACAACAGCAAAAACCAGGACATTTTAGCCATCCAACCTGTTCATCAAGATGTGGGCCCTGAAATTGAACTGGAAATGGAGACTGGAAAATATGTGTTTACCTATTTCAAGCGATTCTTAAGAAAGCCCGCGACTAAGCTTACTATTACAAAACCGAACCCTGAAAATTTCACCGGTCGCCAAGCGCACGATCGGGCCAATGAAATTCTCAAGGAAACACTCGATGTCGATTTGTGGAAGGCCGTGTCTATCCTGCAAGGTGAGGCGATTGGCCAACCGGACCTTAAAAACAAACAGGCATTGTCTGCGGCACTCGACAAAGCCGCAGGGGTTCATCCAGCCGCCCCGCAAGAGCTCAGTTTGTTCAAAAGGGTTTCGCAGGAATATGAACTCTACTATACTGGTCGGGGAACTGGGAAGAAGGATCTCCAGGACCTGCGGAACGCTCTGGCCGAAAAGCAGACTGAAGTTAGATCGATTGAACAGGACATCCGTGCGCTCGAAACCGATATCGACCGTGTCCCTGTATTGCAAAGGGAGTTGGCCCAGCTCAAGAAGCAGGAAGAAGAATTGTCTCAACAGCTGATAGACCTCACAGCGAAGCTTGAGCAAATTAGCTCGCTCGAAAAAACCCAGTCCGCGGCCGCTTTAAAACTGGAGTCCGCTCAAAAAACTCTTGAGGCAGTACGGCACGCCAAAGAAATGCGCCGGGAGATGATTCTTACAGCAGAAAACGCTGCCAAGGCCCACAGGGAACTTCAAGAAACCAGTTCAATGACCCTGCCGGCTTTGTCTCAGGCCGAGGAAGCCTGTAATAAAGCCAAAGCTGCGACCGACGAAGCCGAAAGAAAAAGAAAGGAAACAGAATCTCTCGCCGCCTTGAAGAGGGCGGATTTCGACTATTATCACGACAAGCTCGATCTGGATCAGTTACTCGAACGCAAACAACGGATTGACCATGCCCGTAAAGACGCCGCCCAGGCAGAGACAGTGTTGGCGAAGAACAAGGTGGATGCCCGCGCCTTAGACAGGATAAAGGAAGCAGAACTCAGTTATAAGACCGCCTCTGCCAAGATGGAAATAGGTTCGCCAAGTGTTCTCCTTCGTTCCATCTCTAAATGTCGCTTGTCCATCGACGATACAGAGGTTGTTCTCGCCACAAACGAAGTCCGTAAAATATCCGTCTCAGATAAGGCCAAGGTGTCCATTCCGGATACCCTTGATATAGAAATAACGGCAGGCTCCAGCATAGAAGGGCTTGCCCGAAAGGTTGAAGACGCTCGGCAGGCCCTCCAGGCTGCCTGTGCTGCCGCCACTGTGGCAGACCCGGACGAGGCCAGAAAAGCGTATGACGAACGCCAAGAGGCATTGCGGGGTGTTGAAAACAAAGGTCGGGTCGAGAAGGAAAACCTTAGGGATATTACTTACGAAAGCCTTGAACAAAGGTTGCACAATCTCCGGCAGAGCGTGCCGAACTACCTTGTCGGGCGGGTTAAAGACCCCGCGATTTGCCCGGATTTCGACACGGCAAAAAAGGAACGGACAAAGGCTGAAGCGAATTTCCAGACTGCAAGTAGCGAATTGGACAATACGCGTAAGGTTCTCGAATCTGCCCGCTCCTTCTTCGAAGGTGTAAATATAAAACACAGGGAAGCCGTGGCAAAACTTGAGCAGTTGGACAAAGACCTCAAACAGACTCAAGAAAACCTCGATAAAGCTCGTAAAAAAGAATCTGATGAAACACTTGAGGCCAACCTGATCGCCGCCGATAGGGCTGTGCTTTCAGAAGATACTGGATACCGTTCAGCCGCAGACTCTTTAAAAGCTTTCAACCCTGAACAAGTAAGAGCCCTGGCAGATTCCAGTACAGGTTCTTTGAAAACGATAAAACACAGTCATGATTCAAAAGACAGGGGTCTGCTTGAGGTCCAAACCCGTCTTAAAATAATGGGCGAAGAGGGCCTTCACGAAAAATTAAACGCGGCAGAGAATCAACTTGAACAATTGCAGTTCAAAAACCGGGCGACCACACTTAGAGCCAACGCGGCCAAATGCCTTTTTGATACCATGTGCGAAGAGCGGGACAAGGCGAGCCGGGCTTATGTGGCCCCGCTTAAAGATAAAATTGAAAGACTTGGTCGTTTGGTCTTTGACCCTTCATTTCAGATGACTATCGATGATGATTTGAAAATTACCAGCAGAACGGTCTCTGGTGTCACGGTCCCCTTCGATTCCCTTAGCGGGGGTACAAGAGAACAACTTTCTTTGATGTACCGGTTGTCGTGTTCCATGATAGTGGCAAAGGATGGCGGAACACCGGTTATTTTGGATGACGCGCTGGGTTATACCGACCCGGAGCGTTTGAAATTGATGGGCGCCGTATTGGCGGTAGCCGCCAAGGAATGTCAAATTGTCATTTTTACCTGTGTTCCTGAAAGATATGCGTTTATTGGGGAGGCCGCTGTTGTTCCTCTGTAGCATGCGGTATGTCGGGAAGTGAAAATGTAACCGTTACTTTTTACCTAAATTGAGCGATTATTTTAAAATTTGTTTTGTAGTCGCAGGCTTTAGCCTGCGGTTTTAAACATCTATTACTAAGGAGTTCATAAGTAAGGGCATATTTAAACACCCTCCCCTTAATCCCCTCCCCTCAAGGGAGGGGCGATTCTAAAGTCCCCTCTCCCTTGAGGGGAGAGGGCAAGGGTGAGGGTGTGTGGCTTTACTTATGAACTCGATTGTGTTTTCTGTGGAAAAGCACGCAGGCTAAAGCCTGCGGCTACAAAATCGCTCAATTTAGGTTTTAATAAGTTGGTTTCTTCCTGATCGGTATATAGCTTTATCGCTCAAGCAGATAAAAGTACCATTAAATGGAATTATATGCTTGCAAATAATACACAAAACCGGTAAATTATTAACATGAATCGTAAAATTGCAAAAAAACTTATTACATGGAAAAATTCTGCTCAACGAAAACCGCTGATTTTACGTGGTGCGCGGCAGGTTGGTAAGACGTTTTCGCTCAGAGAATTCGGGCAAAAGGAATTCAGGAATTGTCATTATTTTAATTTCGAAGAAGATGAGCGGATTGCTCAGATATTTGAAAAAGACCTTAAGCCGCAGCGCATCATCGATGAACTGCGGTTTTACCGAAACAGCAATATCGATCATAGGCAGGACATCGTCATTTTCGACGAGATCCAACGCTGCGGCCGCGCCCTGACAAGCTTAAAATATTTTTACGAAGAAATGCCCCATTGTGCAATGTGCGCTGCAGGGTCGCTTCTTGGGGTCGCATTGAATGTCGAGCCGTTTCCTGTTGGCAAAATCGAATTCCTCGATCTGTATCCGCTGGATTTCGAGGAATTTCTGGAAGGGACCGGAGAGGAGGAGCTTTGCGGGCTCCTGCAGAATCGGAATCTTCATGCGCCCTATCCGGCGCTTGCGCATGACCGGTTGTGGGAACAGTGGAAGCGGTATCTTGTCACAGGAGGATTGCCGTCCGTTGTGCTTACCTATGCGAATGATCGAACCAACCTGTTTGAAACAATGATCCGGGTACGGAAAATCCAACGCGATCTTTTCAGCGCATACCTTGCGGATATTGCAAAACACAGCGGAAAAACCAATGCGATCCACATCGAACGGCTGTGGCGCAATGTCCCTGCGCAGCTTGCCCGGAACATAGATGGCTCGGCCCCGAAGTTCAGGTTTAAAGATGCGGTCCCGGGTATGCGCGGTTTTGAAAGGCTAAGCGGCCCGATCGACTGGCTTGCAAATGCCGGGCTTATTCTTAAAACCTTTACAATAGATACGGCGGCAATACCGCTTTCCGCATATGCTTCCGAAAACAAATTCAAGCTCTATATGTTTGATGTTGGAATGCTGGGCGCAATCAGCGACATTCAACCGGTGACGATATTGCAGTACGGTTTCGGAAGTTATCAGGGATATGTTGCCGAAAACTTTGTGGCCCAGGAATTGAAAGCGTCAGGGGCGGCAAATCTGTATTGCTGGACGGGAAAAACAGCTGAAGTTGAATTTCTGCTTTCAACCGACCTCGGTATCGTTCCCCTGGAAGTCAAATCGGGAAGAGTGACGCACTCGAAAAGCCTTGGTGTTTTTGAAGCACGGTATCATCCGGAACGTTCGTACGTATTGTCTGCGCGTAATAGCGAATGTAAAGGAAAACGCTGCTTGGCGCCGATTTATGCGGTGGGAACGGTTGAACGGGATTTAGCAAACCGCGCCCCGAAATGATGAAATACGCACGCATGCAGGCTTTTGCGGCAAAACAGAGGATTGTTTTATAGAGCCGGTGATTCTCATGACACCGGAGAACATGCACCTGAATTCGTTCATGTTGTCTCTTGGCCTGAAACCGGGTAGATCCCTGCGAAGGAGATTTTATGCAACGATTGACCGAACAGGAACAGCAGGAGATTCTCCGCTTTATTGAGGCGGACAAACCCCTGCCGGATAAGTATCGCTTTCTGCTGTTTGAGGACAAGCGGGAGGTAGAACTGGTCTGGAACGGCAAGACGAGCGAGGTCTGCAATATCGTGCTGCCTTTTCAGGTCATCGAGCAGGTGGACGAGCCGCGTGCCGAGAAGCCGGAAGAGACGGCGTTGCAGATGGACTTCTTCTCGCTGGACGCCCGTGGGCGCCAGCTCAAAGGCTGGACGAACAAACTCATTTGGGGCGACAACAAGCTCATCCTCTCATCGCTGAAGAACGGCCCGCTGCGCGAGGAGATTGAAAAGCAGGGCGGACTGAAGCTCATCTACATAGACCCGCCCTTTGACGTGGGCGCGGATTTCTCGATGGACATCGAGATCGGCGGCGATACCTTCACCAAGAAGCCCAACATCCTCGAAGAGATCGCCTACCGCGATACCTGGGGCAAGGGCGCCGATTCGTTCATCGCCATGATCTACGAGCGGCTGGTGTTGATGCGGGATTTGCTGGCAGAGGACGGGAGCATTTATGTGCATTGTGATTGGCGGGTTGATGCGTTTCTGCGTGTTATTTTGGACGAGGTATTCGGAAGAGACCGATTCACCAATCATATATCGTGGCAGAAAATCAGGTCATCTAAAGGCCAAGCAAAAGGGTATGGAAACGTATCAGACACCGTTTTCCTTTACGCGAAGACTGATCAGTTTGTTTTCAATAAACCCTATGTCCCACTCGCTGAGGAGAGAATCGAACAGCATTATTCAAACATTGACCCTGAGACCAATAGACGGTACATGCTTGACAACTTCTCTCAATCCGGCCAGGGAGAACCCAAGTGTTTTGGAAATCAAGTAATAGCTCCGCCGCCCGGCAAACATTGGATTTGGTCTCAAGACAGAATCGATGAGGGCATGGCGGAAGGGAGGATTGTAATCTCAGGCGGAGGAATGCCGCGTGTCAAAAGGTATTTGGACGATTCAAAGGGCAACCCCGTCGAAGACATTTGGTGTGATATTCCACCAATAAATTCACAATCGGCGGAAAGAGTTGAGTATCCAACGCAAAAGCCTGAAGCCCTACTTGAACGCATTATCAAAGCCTCCTCCAACGAAGGCGACCTCGTCGCCGACTTTTTCTGCGGCTCCGGCACGACGGCGGCAGTGGCGGAGAAG
>JBAQLU010000011.1:0-3956 GCA_049302065.1 Thermodesulfovibrionales bacterium | reverse complement strand
TTAATTCTTGGCTATCTGTTTCGCTTAAGGTTACCTGCATAGCACGCCGTGACATGCAAATAGTCTAACACAAAGCAATACTATAACACCAGCTATTTATGAGACACTACACTAGCATATAAATGGGTCCCTTTCATTCCCACCTTCTGCAATAATTGCGACACAGCCTCCAAGCCGGACAATGACAAACACTGACTTTATGGACAGACTCTGCTCGGAATAAAACCTGAAGACTCTTTTTAAAATAATTGCTTAATAAAGTTCTCATATGATTTTCCATATTGCACTTTCATTGACTGATGATATTAAATAATAGACTTATGTCTGAACTTACTCCTTTAATGAAACAATATTTAAGCATCAAAGAAAAATATAAAGACGCAATTGTATTTTTCAGACTTGGTGATTTTTATGAGATGTTCGGAGAGGATGCTGAAAAGGCCTCAAGGATCCTGCAGATAGCCCTCACAACAAGGGATAAATCAAAGGATGATCCGGTGCCTATGTGCGGTATCCCGTATTTTGCTTCAGAATCTTACATAGCAAAGCTGATCAAGGCCGGCCATAAGGTTGCAATATGCGAGCAGCTTGAAGATCCCAAAGAAGCAAAGGGTATTGTTGAAAGAGACGTTGTGAGGGTAATCACACCTGGAACGTTTGCACCCGAAAATCCAAAGGAAAATTCTTATATCATCAGCTTTTTCCCATCAGGAAACAGGTATGGTATCGCAGCAGCGGATATCTCCACCGGAGAGTTCATAATCTATGAGACAGATGAAAATATTGAGGATGAAATGTGCCGGTTTGAACCGAGAGAAATACTGATACCTCAGAGTATCAGGGATAATATCCACTACAAAGAAGCTCTGAACAGTTTTTATATATCTCCTTATGAAGACTGGTATTTTGATTACTCAGAAGCATACAAGACTCTATTGCACCATCTAAAGGTATCATCCCTTGACGGGTTTGGATGTGAGGGAATGACTGCTGCAATATCTGCTGCAGGCGCCCTTGTCAGTTACCTTGAAGGCACACAAAAAAATTCATTCGGTCTTAAAAGGATAGCAACATTAAGACAGGATTCGTACATGTTTCTCGACGCGACAACACAGCGCAACCTTGAACTGACTCATAATCTCAATGACGGGTCAATCGAAGGCTCACTCCTTTCAATTCTCGATGAAACCATCACTCCAATGGGTGGAAGATTTCTGCGTTCGTCTATCACAAAACCCCTTATTCACATTCATGAAATAAAGAATAGGCAGGACGCAGTGGAATATCTCCTTGATGATTATGAACTGCTTGAAGAACTCAGGACGTCTCTCAGGAAAATACAGGATATCGAGAGGCTTTCTTCAAGGGTGCTTTCAAAAATTGCGAATGCGAGGGATCTCATTTCAATAAAGACCTCTATAGCAAATATGCCGAAAATCAGGAAAGCACTAAAGGCCTCGAGAAATCCTTATCTAAGTGAACTTTCAGAATCGATTGCCGAATTTCCTGAAATCAGGGAATTAATCGAAAATAGCATTGTTGATACACCGCCGATAAGCATCCGGGATGGCGGGATCATAAAGGATAAATACAATTCTGATGTTGATGAACTCCGAAATACTTCCAGGAAGGGCAAGGATTTTCTAACAGAGCTGGAGCATAGAGAAAAGCAGAAAACCGGTATTTCGTCGTTAAAAGTCAGTTATAACAGAATCTATGGTTACTATATCGAAGTTACGAAAACAAATCTCCACATGGTGCCTGATCATTATATAAGGAAACAGACACTTGTCGGCGGAGAACGGTTTCTGACTCCTGAACTCAAGGAATATGAAACAAAGATCCTTGGATCAGAAGAGAGGCTGAAAAATCTTGAATACCAGCTTTTTCAAGACATCCTGGACGTCATTCAGGAAGATTCAGCGCTTCTGTCTAAAACAGCGTTTGCCATTAGCATTATCGATTTCCTGGCCTCTCTTTCTGTTGTTGCAAAGAGACATAACTATATAAAACCAACTGTTGACAGCAATGGAATCATAGATGTTGAAGATGCAAGACATCCTGTCCTGGAGAGGATATCTTCGAACGAAAGGTTTATCCCTAACAGTATTCACATGGATACCGAAGATCATCGTGTCCTTATCATTACAGGACCGAATATGGCCGGGAAGTCCACATTTATGAGACAGGTTGCACTCATAATCATTATGTCCCAGCTTGGGAGCTTTGTGCCGGCATCAGCCGCAAATATAGGCATTGCTGACCGAATATTCACAAGGATAGGAGCATCTGATTTCCTCACAAAAGGACAAAGCACTTTCATGGTAGAAATGATAGAGGTGGCAAACATTACACACAATGCGACTGAAAAGAGTCTGATACTCCTTGACGAGGTAGGCAGAGGCACAAGCACCTTTGACGGTATCAGCATAGCATGGGCGGTTGCAGAATATATTCTGAATGAGATAAAAGCAAGAACGCTCTTTGCGACTCATTACAATGAACTCACAGAACTTGCCCTTACGAATGATGGTGTAAGGAATTACAATATTTCAGTCAAAGAATGGGGTGACGAGATAATCTTTCTGAGAAAGATCGAAAAAGGACCTGCTGACAAGAGTTACGGCATACAGGTTGCAAGACTCGCAGGACTTCCTGAAAGCATTATCAACAGGGCAAAAGAGGTGCTTGCAAACCTTGAGAAGCAAGAACTGGATGAGACAGGAATACCAAGGTTTGCTGACAGAAAAACAAAAAAGGGGACAGTTCAACTCGACCTTTTCTCTTCTGTGGCAGACTCTGTGATTGCAGAAATAAGGAATCTTGATTTGAAACGACTGACTCCGGAAGCAGCCCTTAGCAAACTCACAGAGATCAAAAAGAAGATCGGCCTATAGAACCCTAATCGGAGCCTGCCTGCAAGATCATTCCTGCCCTGTAATAATACTCAGTATCTCCTGATACCTTGCGACTGCCTTATTGACGATTTCAGCAGGCAACTCAGGCCCTGGATATGTCTTGTCCCAATCAAGGGTCAGCAGATAATCCCGTACAATCTGCTTATCATAGCTGTCCTGACTCTTTCCAGGGGAATAGTCTTTGAACGACCAGAAACGTGATGAGTCAGGGGTCAACAGCTCATCTATAAGCATAAGTTGCCCATTGAATAAACCGAATTCGAATTTTGTGTCCGCTATAATAATGCCCTTCTTTTCTGCTATGTCTCTTGCCTGTGAATATATTTTCAGGCTTATATCCTTTAGCTTTTCAGCAAGTTCATTGCCTGCTATTTTCACTACTTCATCGAATGAAATGTTAATATCATGCCCCTCTTCTTCTTTGGTGCTCGGGGTAAAAATCGGCTCTAAAAGTCTTGATGATTCTACGAGGCCCGCAGGAAGTCTAATCCCGCATACTTCTGCGGATTTTTGATAAGACTTCCATCCACTTCCTGAAAGATAACCCCTTACCACACATTCTACAGGCAAGGGTTCCGTCTTCTTTACAAGCATGCTCCTTCCTTCGAGAATATCAGCGTATTTCTGAAGACTCTTTGGAAAATCCTTCAAATCCGTAGCTTCGATATGATTTGAAATTATGTCTTTCATCTGTTCAAACCAGTAGATGGATATTTGCGTAAGCACCCTCCCCTTTCCGGGTATTCCAACTGGCAGAACAACATCAAATGCAGATATCCTGTCAGTAGCGATAAGGAGGAGATGGTCACCGGTGTCATAAATATCCCTTACCTTGCCTCGTTTCAGAAAAGGCATATCAGGGAACTCTGTTGTTAAAATTACCTTATCCATAAAAATCCTTTAGTAATTATTTTAATCAAAAGAATTCCTCGAAGCTCAGCTTCGGGGTTCCCAATTATTCCCTCCCCCTTGAGGGGGGAGGGTTAGGGTGGGGGTGTTTGATGAAAATGTTTTCAACACCCTCCCCTTAATCCCCTC
>JBAQLU010000010.1:0-14379 GCA_049302065.1 Thermodesulfovibrionales bacterium | reverse complement strand
CGCAAACGCCTTGCGGCGTTTGCGTCGGCTGAACTTTAGCATAAAAAATCTGAGTGTAAGTAATGGTTGATAGCATCGCTCAAAGCTTAAAAAACTTTCTACCAAGTCACTCGAAGAAGGTATATCTACCTGTAGGGCGTTGCATCTACTGCGCGAACACGATGGATTTGACTGTCGAGCATGTAATTCCATATGGCCTCGGCGGTAGAATAGAACTTCCTGAGTCGAGCTGTCGCGAATGTGGCAAGTTAACAAGTGCTTTCGAACATACGTGTCTCAGGACTATGTATGGACCGCTACGTTTGCTGTATGACCTTCCAAGCAGGCGAAAAAAGAAACGCCCCAAAACCCTGCTACTAAAAATAAAGCGAACAGCTATCGAAGATTGGACGTACGTAGAGGTAGAACAGGAAAAATATCCGTTTCTAATCCTTTTCCCGTACTTTTCGATGCCCAAGACAATTACCGAAAACATTGAATCGGATTGTCGAGGCGCCGCTACCGATAAGTTTTGGATACGCGGAGCATCTCCGAGTTTTGTTTTTCAAGAGCTCTTAGAACAGCTCGTATCTGAATTAAACGTTCATTCAATAATGCCCGAAGCGAAGGCTCAGGTCGGAGAATTTTGTCAAATGTTGGCGAAGATCGGCCACTCTTTCGCAGTCGGTGAGCTTGGAGTTGATGCATTTCGTCCTTTCCTTATTCCTCATATTGTTCGCTCAGAACTCAGTGACTGCGACAGATTTATTGGAGGCATGAGCGAAGACGAAGCAGCTTCAAAAGAGCTACATGAATTATCTATAGTTAATGAAGCTGCTAATAACCTTGTGATCGTACGCATCAGGTTGCTCGCTATACTCGGAACCCCTACATACTATGTGATTGTTGGAATAAAACAATAGCCAAAAATGCTAATCGGGTAAGGGACGGTAATTAACCGTTCCTTACCACAACACCCCGCATGCGGGTCCGCACGGAGCGTTTCGCAGAAATTACCGGGCCTTGGCCGGATAGTGAATTTCAATCCACAGTGCTCGTATAGAAATAAGCCCCTGCATTTGAAGAAACTCATTGCCCAGACCGCAGTTCGTAGATAAGGTCTTTGCAAGATGCCAATAGCACTTCCTGCTCAACCCTGTGAGGATAGCGTGATATTTCGGAGCCCCGGGGGACAAATTGGGGCTGTCAAGGGCAGACCCCTTTTACTTTTACACACGGGTCATTAGAGCGTTATGCTTTAATTTAAATATTAATCAACTTGCCTAATATACGCCATTGACGTATAATAAATTATGGTCATTATTGAGACCCCGATATTCACAAAGCGAATTCAGGGATTAATCAAGGAATTCCTCGATGCTTGCATCGGGGTATAACTTCCTTACCATATCTCGATACCTCGCCAGCTTGCTGCGGGGTAGTTCATTAACTGATGATGAATATCGGCTTTTGCAGACCCATTTGGTCAATAGACCTGATGTCGGCAAAATAATACCCGAAAGCGGTGGCCTGAGAAAACTCCGCTGGTCTGCCGGAGGCCATGGAAAGAGAGGCGGTATCAGAAGTATTTATTATTGGTTCGTTTCTCAGGACATTCTTCTTCTTCTTCTTTATGCCTATCCAAAGAGTGAGCAGGATGATTTAACACAGGAGCAACTCAAACAATTGAAAAAAATTGTTGAAAAGGAGTATACATGAAAAAGGAACTATTTGAAGAATTGCTGGAAAGCGTTAAGCAAGGCGCTGCCATTATGAAAGGCAAAATGAAACCTTTGCGCAGTGTTGAGTTTCCTGAATCCGAAGTTCAGAAGATACGTGAGCAGTATGGCCTTTCCCAGGATAAATTTGCCTCTCTTATGGGAATTAGCGTAGCCACCCTACGCAACTGGGAGCAGGGTCGACGGAGGCCTGAAGGAGCAGCTCGTGTTTTATTGCGGGTTGCCGCAGCACATCCTGAAGCGATACTGGATATTACACGACATCAGAAAATTAGAAGGCGGGCATAACAAAGTAAATCCAGTGGACACGGGATGAGCCTGCTATGTTATTTACTCAAGAAGCGATAAACTGGGCAGACCCCATTTGTTTAGTTTCGCTCAACAATTTATAACATCAAAATTCCACGATAATTTGACTTCAAGATTAATGTGGGTTATTATAGCTATATATATCCACATTAAATGGAGGACACAGTGAGAACAATACAGATGACTTTAGATGATGACTTGGTTGTGGCAGTTGATAATATTGTTAAGAAACTGAAGACATCGCGTTCGGCCTTTGCACGCAAAGCATTAAAGGATGCCATCAAACAGGTGAATATGAGTATGCTCGAAAAGAAACATAAAAAAGGATATGAGCGTTATCCTGTCGGTAAAACGGAATTCAGCGTTTGGGAATCAGAACAGGAATGGGGGGATTGATGAAGCGGGGTGAAGTGAGATGGTACAAGTTTAAAATTCCTGACAAAAAACGCCCTGTGGTTATTCTGACAAGAGATTCTATATTGGAGTATCTGGGTGAAGTCACAGTAGCCCCTGTAACTTCAACTATCAGGGAAATACCAAGCGAAGTGTTTTTATCAAAACAGGATGGTATGAGTTTCGATTGCGCTATTAATTGCGATCACATACAAACGGTTTCAAAATCGAAAGTCGGATCATTAATTACTACTTTATCCAAAGAAAAGCTGAGTGAAATTCGCAGGGCAATATGTTTTTCACTTAATCTTTAGTTCTAAACTATGCGATTCTGCTTGACAAGGGAAAACTTTATGCTTATAAATTAAACATACGGAATTAGTAAATATTTAATATATACAAGGAAACAGGGTTGAAAAAACTTACTCATATCGATAAACAGGGCAGGGTGAAGATGGTTGATGTTACTGAAAAGCCATCAACTCAAAGAGAGGCTATTGCAATAGGATCTGTTAATATGAAACCTGAAACCCTGAAGCTTATACTGGACAAAAAGATGCCAAAGGGAGATGTGCTCTGCGTTGCCCGCATTGCCGGCATATCTGCTGCAAAGAAAACAGGTGATCTTATCCCGATGTGTCATCCATTGAATATCACTGCTGTAAACATTAATATTAATCCTGACAGCAGTAAGAACAAAATAGATATTGAAGCAGAGGTAAAGGTTACAGGCCAGACAGGGGTTGAGATGGAGGCGCTGACTGCGGTGTCCGTTGCTGCCCTGACCATTTATGATATGTGCAAGGCAGTTGATAAAGAGATGGTTATTTCTGATATCATGCTTATTGAGAAACGGGGGGGACGTAGCGGAATATACAAAAGAAAACGATGATTTAGCCCTTTATCTTATCAAGACCCTTTCGTGCCTTAATATTTCCCGGATCGAGTTTTAATGCCTTTCTAAATTGCTCCAAAGCCATTGTTTTTATTCCTTGCATGGTATAAATCAAACCAAGATTGGCAAGATTGTCTGCATTATCCGGTTCCAGTCGTACAGCCTCAAGTATAGCCTGTTCTGCATCACTGAGACTGTCCGGGATCTTTGTAAGAGAAAGGGAAAGATAACTCCAGTACCTTGCATTCTTTGGTGCTAATCCGGTTGCGAGTCTGAATGCTTCAACAGCGCCATGGAAGTTGCTTTTCTTGAATGCCTCAACACCACGTTTAAACTGTTCATCCGCACTCAATGTTGTTGGTTCATCTTTCTGTTCTTTATGCAATATGGAATTTTTATCTTTTGATTTTAAAGAGTTTTTAAGGATTGTATAAGCGTTTGTCAATGCATCAAAGATTGCTGTAAGCTTATCTTTTAATAGAGGATCTGCAGAACTGAAGTATCTGTCAGGATGAAATTCCCTGGTCAGCCTGTAGTAATTCTTCTTTAGAGTATCTTCATTTGAAGTCCCATCTGCCTCAAGTAGTTCATATGGATTGATGCTGTCGAGATTGAGGTACAGATCATCAACCTTTCTAATATAAGCATATTCATCCTCAGAAACAGGCTGAAGTATTTCTTCAAGAGAAACGGTTTCCAATTCCTGAGGCTTTTCTAAAATTAATTTCTTTTCTTCGAGAACACCTATTGACCACAATACATATAAAATTTTCATGCCCTCAAAAGAACCAATCCATGCACTGTCAATAAGCTCTTTGATTGTCTTTGTTCCATCGATTATTGATAGCATTTTTCTGTCCTGAGGGGTTAATTCCACATCCTGGAACAGGGTTACAGGGTCGGTGCTTAGTTTCAGGACAGTATCTGTGCCTGGCATTTCGTTCCTTATTCTGGTCCAGTTGTCTATCCTTTTTATTCCTTCATAAATAAGATTACCCATGCTCATCTTTAAGGTTACTACTTCGTCAGCAGGTATCTCTCCTTCAATGAATTCATACTCTGCATCCTCAAGCAGAAAAAGGCTGTAAATTATCTCCCTGACCTGAAACTTTACACCCCAGAAAAGATCTTTTGGCGTGAGATATCCGAGTTCGACAAGGATGGCGCCTTGCCTTTTTCCGGTCTTCTTGAGCAGTTTTACAGATTCATCATACTGTTCCATATTGATTTTGCCCGATTTAATAAGCATCTCACCTAACCTGTCATCCTCATATGTTGAGGAAGCAAAAACAGCATCTCCTTTAAGAAGAAATATTTTTTTCGTGAATGTCATTGTCTTTATCAGGAGAGTCCCGGTCTTTCTGTTTCTGTTCAGATAGACAAGAAGTTTTGAAAGGCTGATGGTTTTGATCTTCTCTTTCAGCGGTATATCTGTCATTTGTACCTGATTACCTTGAATCTGTATATTTCCACATCCTCATGAGGGAGAATGTCTGCTTTCATTTTTGTTATCCTTATTTGTTCTTCTACTGTGTCGACTCCATCCAGGTCAGGAAGCAGTAAGCCTCTCCTGAGTCCACTGATAACAATTACGCCATATTTTTTAGGATCAAGCTCGTCTGTGGTCTGGATTTTTTCAGGACAACTCAGAACATCGACAGAATATGTGAGGTCTTTTAGTTCATCTTCCTGAACAGGATGAAATCTGGGGTCCTTTGTTGCTGCGGATATGGCGTTTGCTATAATCTCAACTCCTATAGATTCACAGCAGGGCATATAGGTTCCGATACATCCTCTCAGTTCACCGTGCTTTTTGAGACTGACGAAAACACCTGCCTTTTCTGACATTTCCTGAGGTAAAGGGTCGGGTGGCTTCGAAATTATACCTTCCCTGACAAATGTTTCTATTGACTTCCTGGCAAGTTCAACAAGAGGATGCATCTATTTTCTTCTCTGCAATGTATAATCGGCTATTACATGCAGTGCTTCTTTTGCGGGTGAATCTGGAAATACTGCAAGTTCATTCTTTGCGTCAGCGATCAGATCATGGGCCTTTTTCAAAGACAGTTCTATAGTATTGTATTTCTTGAAAAGCTTTAACATTTTATTCAGTCCGCTTTTCTTGAAACCATTTTTGATAATGTCCTTCACTTCTGTTTTTTCTTTCTCTGATGTGTACTTCAGTAAGTAGATAAGGGGAAGAGTTATCTTGCCTTCTTTGAGATCCTTGCCGAGACTCTTACCGAGTTCTACCTCATCTGCCATATAATCAAGCACATCATCTGCCATCTGAAAAGCAATCCCTGTTTTCGTGCCAAAACTGGCAAGCGCATGTTCTTTGTCTTCAGATAACGAACCGAGAAGCGCGCCTATCCTGCATGAGGCAGAAATTAAGGCCGCAGTTTTTGCTGAGATAATATCAAGATATTCTGCTTCTGTTATCTCAGGATCTCCTGTTTTGGCAAGCTGTAGTATTTCACCTTCTGTCATTCTTGTAGTAGACTCTGAGAGCGCCTCCATGATCTTCTGGTTTTTTTGGAGGACAGCAAGCCTCAGGGCATTGGAATAAAGAAAGTCACCAACCAGTATTACAATCTGATTGCCCCATATAACATGAGACGGAACTTTACCTCTGCGTATTTCAGCCCCATCAACAACATCATCATGGAGAAGTGAGGCGGTATGTATTGATTCAATAATTCCTGCAAGGGTCAAACGGGAATCTCCTTTATATCCTGAGAGTTCAGAGCTCAGCAAAAGAATTAATGGTCTGAGTCTTTTGCCGCCACCGTCCATGATATGCTTTCCTATGAGGGGTATGGTAAAAACAGGGCTTTTAAAAAGGTCTTTGATCCGTACTTCAATAATACTTAATTCTGCTTCATATTTTTTGAAAAGTTCTTCAAGATTCATCATTAATGGTAGGATAGCTTCTGATTCAAAGTCAAGTCTGATGAGTTATATTCTATCGCCTTTTATTTTGGTCTGAAACGAAACTCGTCAATGCTGGTATTCTTCTTCATCAGTTTCTTTAAATTCTTTGGGCTGAAAGCGCCTTTTTCAGTGATAATAGCAGTGACATATTTATGCGGGGTTACATCAAATGCGATATTTTTTACCTTAACACCATCAGGAGCAATCTGGCATTTACCGAAAATATGGGTTACCTCTTCAGGGCCTCTTTCCTCAATAGGAATATCTTCTCCTGATCTGATAGAGAAATCAATGCTGCTTAAAGGAGCAGCTACATAAAACGGAATTTTATGTTCCTTGCATAATATTGCAACAGTATAGGTTCCTATCTTGTTTGCTACATCACCGTTACGGACAGTCCTGTCTGTGCCAACGATGGCGAGGTTAATTTCACCTCTCTTCATCAAAGCACCAGCAGTATTATCAGTAATAAGAGTAACCGGTATCCCCTCCTGCATGAGTTCCCAGGCTGTAAGCCTTGCACCCTGGAGCAAAGGTCTTGTTTCATCGGCAATAACCTGGAATTTCTTACCCTGTTCTTTAGCAACAAGCATCGGCGCTGTCGCTGTACCGTATCCACCGGTTGCGAGTGCACCTGCATTACAGTGGGTGAGAATGGTATCACCATCCTTAATGAACTCTGCTCCCCAAATGCCTATTGCCTTATTGACCTCAATATCTTCTTCAAGGATTTTCTTTGCCTCATCTATAAGGATTTCCTTTAATCTGCTGACAGATTCTTCTCTGTATTTATTCAGGATACCTTTAATCCTTTGAACAGACCAGTGAATATTCACTGCAGTTGGCCTCGTGGAAAGCATGGCGTGAAAGACAGGTTCAAGGAGCTTTGTAAAATCATCAGAATTATCCGCCTTTATATCCTGTGCTCCAAGTGCTATGCCCATTGCAGTCGCAATCCCTATGGCTGGAGCTCCCCGTATCCAAAGTCTTCTAATCCCCTCTGCAACCGTTCTGTAATCAGAACACTCAATAAAAGTGACTTCCAGAGGCAGCTTTGTCTGATCAAGCATGATGACCTTGCCATTAACCCATTCTATCGCTTTAACCATGCAGTCTTTCTCTAATCTATTTATTCTAAAATATTGATGTAACTACCCATGAAACAGTGAGGAAGATTACTGAGATAATCGTTCCCCATGATATATAATTCTGCATTCTGGAATTAGTGAACTCTCCCATAAGCTTCTTGTTGTTTATCAGTAATATGGCAAACACAAGGACAAATGGCAACAAAAGGCCGTTAATAACTGCTGAGAGCACCATCAAGAAAACAAGCGGAGCGCCAGGGATTAAGACAAGCAAGGAAGCCAGTGCTATTGTTAATGTATAGATCCACATGAACTGGGGCGCATCCTTAAATGTCTTGTTAACTCCTGCTTCCCAGCCCAATGCCTCGCATATATAATATGCTGTTGCAAGGGGCACTATTATTGCACCAAGCAATGAAGCATTCGCAAGAGAAATAGCGAATATCAGAGAAGCGTAATCTCCGGCCAATGGCCTGAGAGCCAGTGCAGCTTCTGAAGCTTCATTGATTCTGATACCATAAGGGAAGAGAAGCGTGCCGCACGTTATTATAATAAAAAAACTTATGATGTCGGTTATGGAACATCCTATAATTACATCAAGCCGGGAGGCTTTGTAATGTTCCTTTGAGATGCCTTTTTCTGCTATGGATGACTGGAGGTAGAACTGCATCCAGGGTGTAATGGTTGTTCCGATGATTGCTATGCTCATCATTATGTATTCTGATTTCCATTGTATTTTTGGAACAAACGTTTGCTTTATTACGGCGTTCCAGTCCGGGTTTGCCATGACCCCGGATATGATATACCCTACGAATATAATACAGGCATAAAGCAGTATGATCTCCACAACCCTGTAACTCCCTTTTGTGACCAATATCCATATGGTGACAGCCCCAAATGGCACCATCATATATTTTGACAATCCAAGGATTTCCATACTCGCAGCCCATCCCGCGAAATTAGCCACAGTATTTCCGAAGTTTGCGATGAGGAGACCTAACATCATAAAAAATGTTGCCTTTACTCCATAGTTTTCGCGGATTAGATCAGATAGCCCCTTTCCGGTAACAATGCCCATGCGGCCTACCATTTCCTGTATTACTACGAGAGCTATCGTTGTGGGTATTAATGTCCAGAGCAGTGAGTATCCGAATCTTGCACCTGCAACTGAATAGGTGGTTATGCCGCTCGCGTCATTGTCAATGTTTGCAGTTATTATCCCCGGCCCCATGACGGATATGAATACAGCAACTTTTTTCCAGAGACTCATACCTTCCTCCTCTTGCGTTTTGCTGACGGCGGGAGGATTACATCTATAACATCATCAACGGTAACGATACCAAGCATGAATCCTTCTGTATCAACGACCGGAATTGCAACAAGGTTGTACTTTGACACAATCTCAGCAACTTCTATCTCATCGGTATCCGGGGTAACGGTTTTTAATTTTGATTCCAGGATTTCAGAGAGCTTTGCATCCAGAGGTGCAAGGAGCAGCTCTCTCAGGGAGACAACGCCAAGCAGTTTTTCATCAGGATCAGTAATGTAGAGATAATAGACAGTCTCGACATCCTCGGCATCTTTCCTGAATTTCTCTATAGCGTCCTTTACGCTGATTTCCGGAGGATATGTTATGAAATCATTTGTCATCAGTCCGCCTGCAGTATCCTCTTCATGACTGAGCAGTTCCTGTATATCTTCTGCCTCTTCCTTCTCTATGCTCTCAAGTATCTCTTTTGCCTTGTCCACAGGAAGATCACTGAGCACATCAGCAGCCTCATCAGGAGGCATTTCTTCAATAATATCTGCAGCCTTATCAGTTTCCATACCTGTTATTATCGCTGCCTGAACTTCCGGTTCCAATTCTGATAGCGCTTCAGCGGCAGTTTCAACATCAAGACCCTTGAAAAATGATGCCCCTTCTTTATGAGATACCTGGCTGATAATCTCTGCAATATCAGCGGGGTGAAGTTCAGATACCATCTGTCGCGGGACCGTAAGGGAGATTTTTGTAAGTTTCGGCTCCAAAGGCTGGATGTATGTCCAGCTGATAAGGTTATATGAGAGATGTTTTTTAAATATTCTCATAACATCTTCTCCGCCCCTTTCAAAACCAAGCCTGCGCATGATACCTCTCATCCCCACGTCAACTGCAATAAGTAAAGCCTCTGAATCATAACCCTCAAGCTTGACATCATTTACCCTGACAACCTTTGCGCCATTTGCATCAACTATCTGTTTATCAAATATATCCCTGACTATAAGGAGGTCTTTCTCATTGAATTCATAAGTCTGGAGGCTTTCTGTATAAATATTTGAAGAGATTATTCTCTTGTTGAATATATTCAGGCCGGTCCAGGGCAGATTCAGAAGACTTTTCTTTTTCTCAAGTATCAAAGCGGATACTTTTGGAAATGCCTCACCCCTAACAACAACAATATCCCTAACTTTACCTAATTCCTCGCCCTTTGGGTCAAGTACAGGTTTCCTGAGTATTTCACTTACAAATAATTCACCAAAAAAAGGCATTACTGCTCCAATAGCGGCATATGTAATTTGATTTAAAGGATTCGAGGGGTCGAGGAATCAAGGGTTCTCTTCATGAACTCCGGAATCTTGAACCCTGAAATGCCTGAATCTTTGAACCCTTTGCTAAGAGTATAGCTTACCGATTTTTATTTCAGCAATATGAAAATGAAAGGGGTTTGCTTTATAATTTATTAATCAAAATATCAGAGGTATCGTTTTGGATAAACTAATAATTCATGGCGGGAAAAGACTTAAAGGTGAAGTTGCAATAAGCGGTGCAAAGAATGCAGCTCTCCCGATAATGGCTGCTTCGCTTTTATCATCCGGCTATTCTACTATCAGCAGGGTTCCGGACCTGAGAGATATCATGACCATGGGGCGGCTTTTTGCAAATCTTGGCGCCGGATTTCACTATGAAGACAGGAAGGCTATTATTAATACAGAAAAAATAAAAATATACGAAGCTCCGTATGATCTTGTCAGAAAAATGCGCGCATCCATCCTTGTGCTCGGACCGTTACTTTCGAGATATGGAAGGGCAAAGGTTTCATTGCCGGGAGGCTGCGCTATTGGTGCAAGGCCAATAAATTTTCATCTGAATGGACTTAAAAAGATGGGAGCAGACATTAAACTGGAATCCGGGTATGTTATTGCAAAGGTAAAAAGACTCAGGGGTGCATCTCTGTACTTTGATATACCGACTGTTACCGGGACTGAAAACCTTATGATGGCTGCTTCATTGGCAAAGGGCAGTACATTGCTGGAAAATGCTGCGAGGGAACCTGAAGTGACTGATCTTGCAAATGCCCTTATCTCTATGGGCGCTAAGATAAAAGGAGCTGGTGAGAGCGTTATTGAGATAGAAGGGGTAGATGAATTAAAACCCGTGGACTATACAATAATCCCTGACAGGATCGAGGCAGGTACATTTATGGCTATTGCCGGAATCACAGGTGGTGATATTATTCTGAAGGGATGCAGACAGAAACATCTTGATGCATCGATAATGAAACTGAAAGAAGCCGGTCTTTCTTTTGAGAATGTTCCTGACGGCTTACGCGTAACCGGTCCTGGCAGGCCATCTGCTTCTGATATAAAGACGCAGCCATATCCTGGTTTTCCTACTGACATGCAGGCACAATTCATGTCACTTATGTGCATAGCTGATGGCACGAGCATCATAAAAGAGACGATATTTGAGAACAGATTTATGCATGTCGCAGAGCTTAAAAGGATGGGCGCTGATATTACTGTAGAGGGAGGAGTTTCGACTGTTAAGGGGATTTCGAAACTGAAAGGAGCGCCTCTGATGGCAACTGATCTGCGGGCCAGTGCATCCCTTATAGTTGCGGCGCTTGCGGCAAAAGGAGAGACTGTTATACACCGTATATATCATCTTGACAGGGGATATGAAAATATGGAGGGAAAACTCTGTAAGATAGGGGCTGATGTGAAGAGAGTCAAAGAATAAAGTTGCCAATTTTGTCATTCCAGCTTGTCTGGAATCTTTTTTATGAAACGATAGAATGAAAGATAAGCAGAAAGATTCCGAACAAGTCGGAATGACAACAAAACCAGGATTTGAAATTTATCGAAGTTAGATATTAGAATTTGGGATTTTTTATCGTATATATGCTTCCGTGACGTAACGGCGCATCATGCGGTGGCAGTTGAAATAGTAAGCATTCTTGCCTATGGCATTCTGCATTATTCGAATCCATTTATGCCTGTCGTTGTAAAACATGGGGATAATGATGTTTTCGAGTTTATTGTAAAGATCATCGGCATCTCTTGTATCCATGTTATCTGTCAGGGTTGTCTCTGTCGGACTCGGGCCTATCGACCAGCCGGTGAATCCCTCTATATGACCTTCTATCCACCATCCGTCAAGCACGCTGAAATTCATTACTCCATTATGTGTTGCTTTCATCCCGCTTGTGCCTGATGCTTCTCTGGGTCTCAAGGGTGTGTTCAGCCATATATCAACACCTGATATCATCTTGAGCGCAATATCCATATCATAATTTTCCAGATAAGCCATGGCAATTTTATCTTTGACTCTCTCTTTTATAGAAAATATTTTCTCTATGAGTTTTTTCCCTAAATCATCCTTCGGATGAGCTTTCCCGGCATATATAATCTGGAGTTTACCTTCAGAAATCCTTTCAAGTCTCTCAATATCCGAAAATATCAGATCAGCCCTCTTGTAAGCTGTTGCCCTTCGTGCAAATCCTATGGTGAGAATATCCGGGTTCATATCAATCTGAGTTGTTTTTTTAACATAATCGAAAAGAACCTTTTTGGCCTCCATATGCGCATTCCAGATTTCATAATCAGGAATGCGTCCAACCCTTACAAACAGTTCAGGTTCATTCGCCCAGCCGGGAAGATGTTTATCAAACAGGGTTTTGAAGCTGTCGCAAGTCCATGTGAACGTATGAACGCCGTTTGTAATAGCATTGATCTCATATCCGGGGAACATACTTCGTGATACTTCACCGTGTTTTTTTGCAACCCCGTTTATAAATTCGCTCAGGTTAAGTCCAAGGCGGGTCATGTTCAGATTTTCCTTTCCACCGAGTTCTTTTAAAACATTCAAGGGTATTTGTTCACCCATAATCTTTATGACAAGGTCATAGGGGAATCTGTCATGTCCTGCATCAATAGGTGTATGTGTTGTAAAGACACAGAGGGCTTTTACTTTCTCCACGTCCCAGACAAGTTTTTCATCCCAGACATCTTCGATAGGACGTTTGAATCTATTGAGAAGTTCGAGGGTAAGAAGACTTGAATGCCCTTCATTCATATGGTACTTCTTGATCTCAAAACCAATCTCATGAAGCATTCTCACACCGCCGATGCCGAGGACTATCTCCTGCTTCAGCCTGTATGCAAAGTCTCCTCCGTAAAGATAATGGGTAATCTCTCTGTCCTCAGGGGCATTCCCTTCAATATCCGTATCAAGGAAGAAGATTGGGATGCAGCCTCCTGTCAGACTTTCAACATTATATTCCCATGCCTGTACCAGTACATCCCTGCCTTCAATCTGTAGCGTGATCCTTGCAGGAAGCAGGGTCATAGACCGGGACGGATCCCAGGAGACAGGGTATTCAGTCTGTTTTCCATGTTCATCCAGTTCCTGTATGAAATACCCTTTTTTAGTAAGAATGGTAACGGCAACCATCGGAAGTTTTAGGTCAGCGCTTGTCTTGATGGTATCGCCTGCGAGCACACCGAGTCCACCGCTGTATGTAGGAATATCATTCCGGATTCCTATCTCCATCGAAAAATATGCAATCTTAGGTTCTTTTGTAAGTTCTATCGGACAGGCGTAATTCATATCCGAATATTTTAAGATATTTTAATGGAGATAAACAATAATGAAAAAAACATTGCTGGAAAAGAAAGGATAGGGGAGATAAATATTAGATAGGGCAGATGAGTCTACCGAGCTTTTCAGTCAGCCTGAGATTTTCTGAGTAATCAACCGGACAATCAACAATAGCAGGCACTTTCTGGTTAAGGGCATCCTTTAAAACCGGCAGCAATTCATCGTCTGAGGTAACACGGTAACCTTTGGCGCCAAAGGATTCTGCAAGTTTCACAAAGTCAGGATTATTGAATCGTATGAAGAAATCTTTGTGATACCTCAGTTTTTCCTTCCATTCGATGAGGCCATATCCGCCGTCATTAAATATAACGCAGACAAAGTTAAGACCAAGCCTGATGGCTGTGTTGATCTCGCATAGAGACATGAGAAAGCCTCCGTCACCAACTCCTGCTATAACCTGTTTCTCCGGGTATAACAGCTTTGCTGATATGGCAGCAGGTATTGCAAAACCCATTGAGGCAAAACCGTTCGAAATAATAACGGTATTTTCTTCATATGCAGGATAAAACCGTGCAATCCACATCTTATGAGCGCCTACATCACTTATCAGGATGTCATTTCTTCTCAGAACCTTCCTTATATCATTTACTATCCTGAATGGTTTGAGCGGAAATCCTTTCAGTGAAAAATCCATCGAGTGATCGCTATAAAGCTTAAGTTTGTGATAATAAGATGTATCTTTTTGTGACCTTACCCTTTCTGCAAGAAGAGAGAGTGTGGTTTTGATGTCTCCAATAAGTTCGAGAGAAGAATAATGAGAATCTGTGTCAGAAGGTGTGAAATTAATATGGATAATATTCTTGTCGCTGTTCGTGTTCCAGTGGATGGGGCTGAATTCAACAGGATCATAACCAACGGTTATTATCAGATCAGCCCTGTTAAAACCGCATGAAATATAGTCCTTTGACTGTAGACCGACTGTAGATATAAAAAGGTCGTTATCTGCGGGCATGGCACCCATGCCCATGAATGTTGTTGTGATACCGATTTGTGTCTTTAATCAAAAGAATTCCTCGAAGCTCAGCTTCGGGGTTCCCAATTATTCCCTCCCCCTTGAGGGGGGAGGGTTAGGGTGGGGGTGTTTGATGAAAATGTTTTCAACACCCTCCCCTTAATCCCCTC
>JBAQLU010000009.1:0-4090 GCA_049302065.1 Thermodesulfovibrionales bacterium | reverse complement strand
GAGGGTTAGGGTGGGGGTGTTTGATGAAAATGTTTTCAACACCCTCCCCTTAATCCCCTCCCCTCAAGGGAGGGGAGATTTAAGATACCTCGTCCCGAAAGCTTTCGGGACTGCGGGGTAGTTCATTGAGAGGATGGAATGTCTCGATCCTTTTTCCAAGGGTATTAAATAGTTTCAGCATGGTTCTATAATTCTAACCCATATCATTTATAATTTTTCTGATCCGACCAGAGATAAAGTATCCTCGCTCATTCTCGGTCGTTCCTCCCTGCGAGGCTTTTGCCTCTTTATGTCCAGAATCTATTTGACTATCAGCAAAAGAATCCGCTCGAATACTCTATCTCTGGTTGATATTCTTAATTTTATGAATAAAGCAGGCTAACATAAAGTTTTTCAGATAGAGTCAGAGGCATGGATCGATTCTTCGCTGCCCGGGCAGCCCGATAGTTTGTTTTATATCGGACAAATACGCGGGAAAATATTTACAACTTGCACCAAATATCAATCACGGAAAATCACTGCATTTATTTTTTCTTTAGTACGGATTTTATCAGCCAGTTGTGAAGCTTCTTTTTTGTTTTTAAAATTGCCGATTAGAACCCTGTACATTATTCCCTTCTTTTCGATTGAACTTTCAATGGTAAAGGCATCATAACCCAGTTGTTTGTATTTTTTTGTCAGGGATTCGGCATTCTGCCTGCTTTTAAATACTCCAATCTGAACATGGAGAGGTTTATCTGCGGGCTTTGCATCGGTTGCAGGAGACGGAATCGGTTTGCTTTTTTCGTCTGCCTGTTTGGGGACTTCCTGTTGAATAGGCTCAGGCTTAACAGCTGTTGCAGTTGTGCCAACAGGTTGTTGTGCAGGTTCGGGTTTTGCAACCGGTTGCTGCAAAGGCTGAGAGGGTTTAACCTGCACAGGTGCTCCGGATAGCATACCTAATATCAAATCTTTGTAATAGATGATTCCTGTTGCAAGTGTTCCTATGAATACGAGGACAAGAACAAAGAGAAACAGATTTTTCCCCTTGTCAGGTGGAGTTTCACTCTTTCTGAATTGAGAAATCTCTTCCTGTTCTGAAAACGTATCAGAGGATTCTGACAATATCTCCTCAGGTCCTTCACTGAATATCTTTTCTTTATTTTCTTCAACAGTTTCTTGTATTGACCAATCTTCAAGTTTCATTTCTGCAGTGATATCTTCCGGAATATCTTTTTGCACATCCTGAATAACATCTTCTTTTAGATCGAAATCTGTTCCTTTAACTCTTTCGGCATCCTTTTCGATTGGCTCAATAACGAACTCTTCTTCAAAGGAAGTCACCAGCGGCTGTTCTTTTACAGGTTCTGCCTGAAATGATTCTGCCTCAACTGACTGAATATCAATCTCTTCTTCAGCCGGACTGATAACAGGCCCGGCAGATGTTGCTTCGAGAGGTTCCGCAGTGAGGAAATTCATTTCAAGTACATCTATGGTTTTCGAGATAAGTTCTTCCGGACTGAAGGGTTTTTTTAGAAAATCAACAATACCGTAAAGGAGAGTATACCGCGGCTCTATTGTTGCTCCGTGCGGAGTGATGACAATAATAGGTATGTTCTTCAGTGATTCAATTTCGTGAATGGCTTTGGATACTTCAAGGCCGCTCAGACCGCCTATAGCGATATTGACATATATGAGAGAGGGAGATACCTTCTTTGCTGTTGCTATACTGGCTTCCTTGTTCGATGCAATAAATACATTATAGCCTTCAGATTCGAGTGTTGATTCAATAATCTGTATTGTTTCGATATCTGTATCGATTATAAGAACTGTTTTTTCTTCCATATCAAATCCTTTAATATATTTTTAAGACCTATAGTGACTCCCAGTATTTTACCGGCATATCCTGAGTGAGTTTTAACGCACCGAGTGAGCCTGCATATAAAGGGTCATCAACAGATACTACGGTACATGAGCCTATTACCTTTAATGCCTCCTGTATATGTGCAGCTATTCCCCTGATGAGGCTTCCTCCACCGGCAAGGACAATATTGCTTTTTATCTTTACCTGAAACTCAGGGTCAAAACGCGCTATCATCTCGGTTGTTGTCTCTGTTATTGCCGGGAGGATGCTTTCACATGCGCGTTTTATCTCATTTGTAATGTCATGCATAACAGGTTTGCCGTCAACAGGAAGTTCAACACGAATTTCACCAGGGGACTTTCCTACAAAACTGTACTGCTCTTTAAACTGGCGCACCATATTTTTATTAAATTTTGAGTTCGGAAACTTTTCATTCAGATAACTGTAAAGCTGATTGTCAATATAATCACCTGCAGTCAATATTGTTTTCTGATCCTCTTCAGTCGGGATCGCGCCGTGCATGATGCAGAAATCGGTCGTGCCGGCCCCTATGTCTATTACCAGGGCATTATTCAGCAGGTTCATGCCATAGGCGACTGCAAAGGGTTCAGATACTACCATTAATGAATGCACAAATTCAGCGACAGCCCTTCTTATGGCAAGTTTATTAGTTTTGAGCGTGTCGGCAGGCACTCCAACAACAGCGTATATCTTCTGTTCTGCAGCAGGCCTGCTTATTTCGACAAGATGCCTGATGATTTCCCTCACTGCTTCTTCACTCCTGTCAATACCTTCTTTAATTATGCCGTGTTCGAGCGGTCTGCAGAGTTCAAGCGATAGCCTGTTTTGAAGAGCTTCACTGCCAAAAAGGACAGGTCTGCCCACAACCTTTAAAGAGATAAAATCTTTCGGCCAGCCTACGTAACTCTCAATCCATTCTTTTGCGCCGTTGCTTGCACAGATTGAACTTCTTGATGTGCCGAGATCAATTCCGACAAATAAAACATTATCTTCTTTTTGCTTCATAGCTTGCCTCTCCTTTATTTAAATAGTCTAATATGCCTGTCTCAAGATAATGTGCAATATTTTCCCTGTGAGTTTCATTATTGAGTTCTATCTCTTCTTTGCTGTTGCTCAGACACGAGACTTCTGTAAGGACAGCGGGCACGTCGACGCCGAGCAGGACAAGAAAGGGCGCTGTTTTTATGCCTTTATTCTGAACATTACCATCCTCTTTGCTGATATTTAAAAAAAGACTTTTTTGTATAGAGGCTGCAAGCTTCTTCGATTCCTGATATTTTAGTGTATTGCTGATTTTTTCAATTATTTTCCTGAAGTCACTTAACCTGTACTGTGAGTCTGCATTTTCACGCTCGGCAAGCTTTAATGTTGTATCGTCAGAAGGCGACCCGAAAAAATAGGTCTCGATAATATTGGTTGGCCTGGAAGGAAGATAATTTATATGTATGGAAACAAACAGGTCTGCCTTATATGACTGTGCTAAAGCTACACGCTTGTTAAGAGGTAAGGTGACATCATCTTCACGTGTCATGATAACATTGTATTGCCTGTATTTATCCAAACGCATTTTCAATCTCTTTGCTATATCCAGTGTAATATCTTTTTCCTTGGTTCCCTTTTTCCCGATGGAACCGGAGTGAGAACCACCATGTCCGGGGTCTATCATAACAGTCTTTACTGTAAGACCGAATGTACGGCTCAGAGGAACACCGGGAATTTTCAGGAAAGCCTTTGCATCTGAAAGATTCATAGAATTATCTGCCAGGGTTAATGGATTTTCAGGAGTTTGAAAATATTTTTTTGTGTCAGATGAGGCTATAGTCTGCTTTTCCTGAAATAACGGCAGGTTCAAAGAATTTCCGTGCCCTAAGATGAATAAGAGGATTACAAAAAATGACAGGGAGATTTTTTTTGCGGACAAAGGCATTCTCTCTGAGATCCTGAAAGGTGGTTTTCCGAGAATCTTTAAGTTCTCCTCGAAGACCCCCCTGAGGATGCTCTCCTTCAGTCTATGCTTTCTTTTTCTGAAAATCATCGAAATCATAAGTGCTGAAATCACTTTAACAATAAATGGCAAAGATGTCAAATTCTATAGTTAATTTAATCAAAAGAATTCCTCGAAGCTCAGCTTCGGGGTTCCCAATTATTCCCTCCCCCTTGAGGGGGGAGGGTTAGGGTGGGGGTGTTTGATGAAAATGTTTTCAACACCCTCCCCTTAATCCCCTC
>JBAQLU010000008.1:0-12302 GCA_049302065.1 Thermodesulfovibrionales bacterium | reverse complement strand
CGACAGCTCAGCATACAATAAATCTTTATACTTCTTTCTGGCCATTTCAGTGTCTCCACCGTATTCACCAAGAACCATGCCGTAATCGATAAAAGACAATCTCCTATTAACATTAAGGTAACCATGCTGTTAGCGCCGTCTGAAAAGAGCCATAGCAGACGAGCCAATAATGGCGGCAGTGGTTTCCGTCGATATCAGTGCATAAGCATTTAATTTAGTTCCCCATCTTTTTGACCTCACAGTAATAAACCTTCGTTACAATGACACCTCAACAAGTAAAGATGTGGAGGTAGTCATTGCAAAAGCGATGTATCAACTGCGGAAGGTATTTCATTCCTGACCGGCGTATAGGAGAAAGGCAGAAAGTGTGTGGGAGAGAAGCGTGCAAGAGGGAGCGGAAGAAGAAGGCCCAAGCAAACTGGCGTGAGAATAACCCGGAGTATTTCAAGCATCATTACACTGACTTGAGAGTACCGTATTCAATCTTTAAAAGCAACTAAGCGGCCAACCTAAAGGGGTTATTTTTACGGAAATCGATCCTATCGATGAGGAATTTCGCGAAAGTAGCCTCAGAAGGGGAACCTGACAGAAAATCGGGGAAGGAATTTCTGAGGGCAAGGGAAGTGACATACTCCGAGGGGGGAATACCGGGGCGGATAGTACGGAGCCAAGAGCCGAACTTAGCCCAAACGAGATCGGGAAATCTAATGGAAAGATACTGAAGGAGCCCCTGAGCGATAAGCCCGACCTGAATAAACCGGTGATACGCATCAAGCTTTCTTCTGACAGTCCCGAAAGCTTTCGGGATAAGCTTCAGACTTTCTGTGGAGATACTGATCGCCTGAAGCCTTACGAATAGGAGTCATTGCCTTCATCCAGAAATGATATGCATAAGAGTCCCGAAGGCTTTCGGGAACAGCCTGTTTGAAAGAGACCTCGATCTTAAAGCGGAGACCGTACAGAGCAATAATATCGAGGGGGGATAAAGACAAGTCCGTCGACATCAGGATACGCCGCCCCCTGGTCGGATGGATAACGGCCACGAAGCGCACTATGATGCCGATTCTTTTGATCAAGAGGTCGGCGTAGCAATACCTGAGGATAACGTTTTTTTCGCCATAGACCGGGCTTTCTGCCTCGTGCATAGCGTCGGGGTTGTCAAACAGAGTTCTGAGCTTAACCTTTTCGCCATATAGTGGGGGGCGGCCCTTCTTTCTTTTGCCTGAGGGAACATCAGCGGGCATATAGGCAACGGCATTCATTCTTACCAGAGAGACAAGGTGATTACCCTTCTTAATCAGAGGAGCCATAACCTTCCGAGCGCAATAATACGCGTCAGCGATAAAATAAAACGAGGGAAGACCGAGAGAGTCAACCAGAGAAAGCATCTTATCCAGAAGGGTTGACGTATCCCTGTTGGAAAAGACAAGCCCCTCATGGATACAGCTTGCAACAGGGACGGCAAAGACACTCTGCAGAGCTCCGACCAGAATCGCCACCGCCTGACAGGAGTGCCCCATAATGTACTCCGGCTTCGTATTGGAATCGGATTCCTGATGGAGAAGTTTTACGCCGGGCATCTTCTTGCCTGATTTTGGCACCTTTAGGCCGTCGCCGACAATCAGCAGCCGACCGTTTTTTGTAAGGACGCCAGGGAAGATCGTCACAACTGAATTGACCCAGCGACGGGTAAGCTCCCCGAGGTTTAATGCCGGGGAGTGGAAGAAATCAAGGAGTCTGTCATAAAAAGCTTCTTTAAGGCCAAAGGCTCTGACGATACTGGTGACGCCGAAGATATCCGGTCGTATGCACATACCGGCAAGACAAACAGACAACCACAGAAACGTTCTCATCCGGGAACAGGCAGGACGTAATTGTTCGACAACAGACAGCCAGTGACGCCAAAGAACCATGACAAACCTCCAAGGGAATAAGATATTGCTATTATAGCATATATATGCTATAATAGCAATAAAATACACCCACAAAAAGACAGTTCTGGTAAAATTAACGCAGAGGAATATGACAGACAAAAGTCTTTTGAAAATCGAAAAGCAGATTGAAAAGATTAAGCAGGAACTGCTGAATATCGGAGAGATGCGGCCAGGGTCACTGACCAAACAGTACCGCAATGCGAAAGAGAAAAAATGGGAGTTCTATCAGATTAGCTATACCCATAAGATGAAAAGTAAAACCGAGTATGTAAGGGCTCCCCATGTTGATGATCTGAAAAAGCAGGTCGATACTTACAAAAAATTCAAAGCTCTCGTTGAAAAGTGGATCGATCTCTCTATCGAACACTCAAAAATCAAAATGAACCTGGCTAACCGCAATCTGTTAAAATGATCGAGAACTCGGTACTCTCAAGTTAATAAGATAGCTTGCTATTAATATCAAGAGTATCACTTTTAATTTCTGATATATCGTTCTCCATATTTGATACTTTTTGTTCAATATCCGAGATATCGCTATAAACATTTGTTAGTTCAGAAGAAATATGAAAAAGTAACAATACAACAAGACTTGTAATTAATAATAACAATAAATTCATTTTACCCTTGGACTTCTCCTCGTTAAATAGTGGTTTTATTTTTTTTGTAATAGTGTGAAACAGAAGTTTCGTTATTAAAGGAAACAAAAAGAATGCCTTATCATCTCTTTTCAAAACTTTGCTTTCGCTATTAATGACAGGTAAAATAAGGGTGAAAGACCTCGACATATAATCCCCTCTATCAAGAGGAGGCAGGGGTGTGTAAGCAAGGAGGTGAATGTTATGCGAAGAAATTTTACGCTTGAGTTCTGGATAGATGAAGGCTGGCATGTTGGAAAACTCAAAGAAGTCACTGGGGTATTCAGTCAGGGCAAAACACTTGAAGAACTGAAACAAAATATCAGAAAAGCCTATAAACTGCTTTTGAAATGCGATGGTCTTCCCGAAAGCAAGGCGTCTGAAACCGGTGTAGAGATAGAAGTCAAGAGCGAAATTAATTCTGTAAAGATATTGAAAGAGAATGAAGAACATATCAAAAAGAAATTCGGGGTTAAAAAGATAGGGGTTTTCGGATCAACAGTGACAGGGGAAGCATATGAAAAGAGTGACATTGATATCCTGGTTGAGTTTCGGAAGTCCGTGGACTTTTTTGAGTTCCTGGATTTGCAGTATTATCTTGAAGAACTGTTCAACAGAAAAGTTGATCTGATTACCCCTGATGCACTGAAACCTTATATAAAAGACAAGATATTGAAAGAGGTTATTTATGTCTGAAAGGGACTTCAGGCTTTTCCTGAATGATATTCTAGAATCAATCGAAAAGATAGAAAAATATACAGCAAATGTTACATTCAAGGACTTTACAAACAACCAGATGATAATCTCTCCCAAAACTTAAGAAGGAAATTATAAAAGTTATAAAACAGGAAAGCAGCAAATGACCTTTGGTGGAAAAAGAGCGTCAGTTAAGAATCCACTTATCACATACGCAACAGAAATAGGAGGGACTTACATCAGTCAGGATAATGCCTACCTCAGAGGAGGAGAGACAGGATTTATTCTTGAGGTTTATAGACAGAGTCTGTTTATCTCTCTGTTAAAAATGCATCAACAGTTTTCTCTTCCCCTTCCCTTAAGAAAGTTATAAAGACCTTTTCTGCCGGCTTTAATGTTTTAAGAACAGCAGAAAGGTCTTTGAGTTTATTTATAAGAGTAGCGTTTAGGCGTATGATGATATCTCCTTCTCTGAGCCCTGCCTTCTCTGCCGGTGAACCAGGCACAACACCGGAGAGCCTGCATCCTTTGCCGCTAAAGGCAAAATCAGGGATAATGCCGAGGCTGACTTTCCTCTCTTTCTTTGGTTCATATCCGGATTTCTGCTCTGATTGAAGAGTTGCACTCAGTGGCCCTTCCCTTTTTGCAAGGTATTCAATAACTTCCTTTGTAACTGTTGCTACTTTCACGAGACCTTCAGCATCTATCTTGTCCACAGTATCGGTTGGTTTATGGTAATCCAGATGAGGTCCGGTGAAAAGCTGTACTGCGGGTATCCCTGCCTCCTGAAAGCTCTTCTGGTCACTGGAATCAAGTTCCTCAGAAACCGCTTCGATCTCAACGCCGGACAAGTGACCAGCTCCCCTGAAGATATGAATCCACTCCTTTGCAGAACCTGCTCCAAGCACCAGCAGTTTATTCTTGCCAAGGCGTCCTACAGTATCGAGATTCAGCATCCCGATAGATTTTGCAGCAGGATAGCGCTTTTCGCTATCGATGTAATACTTTGATCCCTTCCTGCCGGCTTCTTCACCGGCAAAAGCAACAAAAACCACACTGCGTTCAGGCTCCAGAACTTTACCCAGAACCTTTGCAAGCTCGATAAGGACTGATACTCCGCTCGCATTATCATCAGCTCCGGGATGGATTTTTCCCATGTTCTCCCTTGTTGCCCCAAAGAAGCCGGTGCCTAAATGATCATAGTGTGCACCGATTACTATGCTCTGGTCAGACCATTCAGGCTTTGTCCCCGGGATTACCCCCACTACATTTTTCAAAACTAATTTATGTTCGGGATTGCCAATATCCTTTTCCTCCCATGTCTGGAAATAACCGTCTCCTGCATCTCCTGCCGCTATGAGACCTGCTTCCCTGAATTTCTGAGCAATAAATTCTGCTGCCTGATCAAGTTCTCTTGTGCCCAGACCACGACCTTTGAGCATGTCTCCCGAAAGAGTTCCTATTGTCTCAATCATCTCTTCTGCTGAAAAAGATGGTTGCAATCTTGCCAATGGTTTTCTCTGATTTAATTTCCCCATTTCAACCCTGTCAACTTTTCCATCTTCTCCCGGAATAAAGACTGTCATGGGAGAATTCATTACAGGCCAGCGGCCTTTGACAGTATTTACCGGTTCATTTCCCTCGAAAACAAGATAACTGTACTTATGATAATGTGGCAGTTTCCTGCTAAGTCCGGGAAGCGCTTCAGGCGAATCCGAGTGTATGAACATCATTGCCATATCTTTGTTTTCAGGATTCCTCGCGGTTAATACCAGCGAGTGATTACTGAAGGGGATTTCATCCTTCCCTATGCGCAGCCATTCGTCACTCAAAGTTATTTCATATACGGATAAGGCTGGAATAAATTCTCTGAAGAATCTGTTTTCACGACCGATTACAGTAACTGCACGATCTGAAGGCAGTTGTTTTATTTCATTGTCGAGTTTCACTTCTGTCACATCCGGGCCTGCAGAGCTCAAAGCCTTTGCAAATTCCTGATAAGCCTGAAGCATTGCCTTGCCTGTTGAAGCAGGAAGTAGTACAAGCATCTTTTTTGAGCCCAATGCCTGTGTTATTGCCGGAGGCATTTCATCGCGGCTGAGCCTTCTGAACAGGTCGAATTCAGGATCAATGTCAATTCGCAATGGTCTTGAAGGCAAACTAAGTTTTATCTCTACCCGCTTTTCACTAATGCTGATCACGGTCTGATATGCAGCCTGCCCTTTTAGAGTCACCGCAACCGGTACGCGCAGATGAAATAACGTTTCCTGCTGCATCTGTTCTATGATTGCACTAAGAATGTATTTATCATTCTCCTTTTTTACCTTCACATCGCTTATCTTCAATTCCGGTGCGCCTGTCTTTTCTATCCATTGACCGAATTCTTCTTTCAATCCTTTTCCTGAAACATGTTCGAAACTCTTTCTCAGTCCGGTAAAAGCAGCAAGCTTAAAGAGATTGTCCCGGTAAAATTCCCGGAGCCCTTTTAAAAAAACCTCATCTCCCAGGTACTGCCGCAGCATGTGGAAGAACATTAAGGATTTGCCGTATCCTATTGCTTCCGAGGATGTGCTGTGCCTTGAACGAAATTCAGTGAGCGCAAAATCCCTGCCACTGAATACATAATCTGTATATTTTTGTAGCGTGGTCTGACGGTATTCCAGTCCCCCTCCCTGCTGTTCTTTCAGGAGATGATCCGAAAGATATGCAGTTAGCCCTTCTGACCAGTTTCCCCCTGTATAATCAGGGTAAACGCTGTTTCCCCACCAGTTGTGGAGGATTTCGTGGGGATACGAGGAAGTAATGATAAATGGGAAACGAATGACTTTCGGGCCAAGCAATGTAAAAGACGGCATTCCGAATCCCGTCTCCCAGAAGTTTTCAACAAGGGCGAATTTTCTGTATGGATACAGACCGATGAGCTTCTCATACATGGCAATATAGCGGATTGTTGCATCCAGATATTTTTCTGCAAGTTCTTTATCAGGTGTCCGGAGAAAGACCATCGCATGAGACCTGCCGGAAGATTTTACGTACACACTGAACCTCGCAGCTACGATAAAGATTTCTTCCTGAGGTTCGGGCGATTCCCAGCAGACCCGGGTTATACCTTTATCTTTACTGTGAAGTTTCCGTTCCCCCTGGCTCACTGCATCCCAGTCCGGAGGCATTTCTATCCGGAGATCGAAAGTAAGAAATGATTCATCAAAGACCGGATACCAGAATGAACTACCCTCAAGATAAACTCCTTCTTCGGCTATAATCCCGGCAGTATGACTGTACCCCCTTGCCTGGTCTTTTCCATGCTGTTTCAGAGGATGGTTGATGATTCCACCATATTTCAGAATAAAGGCATTTGTGCCTTGAGGGAGTTTTACCCTGTAGGATTCATAGAGAATATCCTGTTTCTCTGAAGTCTCTTTCACCAAGCTTGCGCCATTGGTCTGCGATAACGGACTCATTCCTTTATGAAGAAGGAATTGAAATTCAGGAAGAAGACGGTCAGGCACTGTTATTGTGTCTTCTGCAATAAAGGAATGGCCTGTTGGATGAAGGACGACTTTCATATCATGATGAACTTTCAGGTCTTTCAGAGAAAGTTCGTCAGCTTCCAGACAAACAGGAATGGCTGTGAGAAAAAAGAGAAAAACAGATAACAACAATCTCATTCTGTTTCTCATAGTAAAGGGTTATTCAACCCAGTCAGCGATGAAAATGTCTGTTGCCCTTGGTTTTTGGGGGTTTCTGTTTGAGGCAAAGACCAGTTTTTTCCCGTCCGGCGAGAACATGGGGAAACCATCGAAAACCTTATTATAGGTCAATCTTTCAAGACCGGTGCCGTCAATATTGATAAGGTAGAGTTCGAAGTTGTGGCCGAACCTCTTCATGTCTTCTTGCCAGTCGTCCATATTGCTTGAGAAGATTAAACGCCTGCCGTCAGGATGCCATGAAGGTGCAAAATTTGTAGCGCCGTTATGCAGGATCATTTTCTTGTCTGATCCGTCAGAGTCCATAACCCAGAGGTCGAGCGGTAAGGGAAGAATGTAATTATTTTTCATACATTCTCGCCATTGTGCCTTTTCCTCTCTGGTTTCAGGGTACCAGGCCCTCCATGCTATTTTCTTTCCGTCAGGAGAAAACCATGGGCCGCCATCGTAACCTATCCTGTCAGTAAGCCTGCGCATATTCTTACCATCAGAATTCATAATATAAATATCAAAGTCCCCATGCCTTTGAGAACCAAACACAATCTGGTTACCGTCAGGAGAGACAATGGGTTCGGCATCGTATTCAGGGTTATCAGTAATCTTCTTCGAATTCGAACCGTCAAGATCAGCCACAAAGATGTCGTAAGGGTACAAAGGCCATACATGCCCGCCAACCTGAGGTAATATTGGTTTCGGAGGGCAATCGCCTGCAAGATGACTTGTAGATGAAAAGACTATTCTCCGGCTATCAGGGAAAAAGAAAGAGCATGTATTCGCCCCATGGTCAGGGCTGACCATATGCTTGTCTGAACCGTCTATATTCATAATCCATATTTTATCGCATGCATATAACCCCCTGTTTGACTGGTAAATCAGCTTACGGCTGTCAGGGCTGAAATAGGCCTCACCATTGTCACCGTCAAAGGTAATCTGAGTGATGTTTTTCATATGTTTTTCTGCAAATGCGGGATCAACTGTCTTAACAGATACACTCTTTTGAGCACATCCTGAAAGAAGGGAAATTGCAAGTATGATAAAAACAACTATTTTCATCTTATCCTCCTATTCGATTTCATCAATATTTTTGTAAACATATCCCATCGAATCCGCCAGCGTCTTGTGCACAATATTCCCTTTATATGTATTCAGAGCGCTTTTTATTATTGCATCATCCCTGACCGCTTTTTCAATCCCTTTACTGGCTAATATTTTTATATAGGGCAGAGTAACATTTGTCAGAGCAATAGTTGAGGTCTTTGGATATGCCCCGGGCATGTTCGCAACGGTATAATGGATAATTCCATCAACCTCGTAGACCGGATCATCGTGAGTGGTCGGATGTGAGGTCTCAAAGCATCCCCCCTGATCCACTGAAACATCTACTATGACAGCCCCTTTTTTCATGGTCTTGAGCATGTCTCTCTTTATAAGCATAGGAGTTTTTCCGCCTGTGACAAGAACAGCGCCTATGACAATATCAGCAGCCTTAATCTCTTCTTTTATATTATGTATGTTAACCGGAAGTGTCTTTACTCTTCCCGGAAACATCTCATCTATCTTCTGCAACCTTTCCATTCTTATATCCATGACAACCGTATCCATTCCGAGGCCTACACAGTCACGCACCGCATTTATACCGACAACACCTGCGCCGAGTATAACCGCCTTTGCCGGTTCTACACCCAATACCCCTGTCGGGAGAAGCCCCTCCCCTCCGTGAACCTTCTGGAGATAGTATGCAGCCATAATAGGCGCCATCCTTCCAGCGATCTCACTCATGGGCGCCAATAAGGGCAAGCTGCCATCTTTTTGCAAGGTCTCATATCCGAGGCCGGTTATTTTTTTATCAAGGAGGAGATCGATCAGTTCACGGTTTGCTGCCAGGTGCAGAAAGGTGAATATGGCCTGATTCTCTCTGAGTAAAGCATATTCCGATGGTATCGGTTCTTTGACCTTGATAATGAGGTCTGCTTTACCGAATAGGACGTTTCTGTCGACTATCTCAGCGCCCGCATTCCGGTATTCATCATCTGAAAAATCACTGCCTGTCCCTGCATCTGTCTCGATGAGAATTGTGTGATTATCCGGCTTTAGGTCTTCAACTCCATAAGGCGTCATACCGACCCTGAACTCCCCCTTCTTAATCTCCTTTGGAACACCGATGATCATCTAAGGCTCCTTGAACACTTACGAGGATAAAGTGCCTGACCAATTATATCAAATATTATGAATGATTGACGATTTTCGGTTATTGAAGCCAATATTTTCCAGTGGATTGGTTTGTTGGTCAAACTAAAAAGCGGGATACCTTTTGGGCCATCCCGCCTTTCCTGGAAAACAGATCAGCAGATGAATTACTTGTCCTGAGGAGGGACATGGCCACCCGGACCACCGGGGCCTCCTCTCTTTCTCATCTCATCACGATTCTCTTTCATATCGGCCTTATGTGTCGACCTGCAGGCCCTTAGGTCGTCCTGGTTCTTGGCCGCCTGTACGCAGACCTTTTCCTTCTGAAGGCTGGTCATCCGATCATCAAGCTTTTTTAGATGATCAGCCTTCATCTGTTCAAAGTTAGGGGCTGTCTCTCCAGGTGGCTGACTGCCTTCGATTGCGAACGCTGATACTGCAAATACCAGCGATAGTACTACTGCTGCTACAATTGCTGCTCTTTTCATGATTCCTCCTTTAGCCATAGGCTGATTTTCTTTTATTTAAGAATAAAATAAAACTATGAAGATATGACGAAGGGAATATGAAGAAAGCATGAAGATTAATTAGAGTCTGTTTATAAAGTACGATTCCGATAAAAATCGTCATTCTCGCGAAGGCGGGAATCCAGTGTTTTCAATGCCTTCTGGATCCCCCGGTCAAGCCGGAGGATGACAAACTCTGACTTTATAAACAGACTCTATTTATTTAAAAACTACTTTTTTTCCTTAAGATATTGAAAGACTTGAACTCTTCTGTTAAATGTATCAGAAACATAGATCCTGTCCTCTTTATCAATATACATTCCTGAAGGCAGTGCAAACTGACCCTGTTTGCTCCCTCCATTCCCTACCCACAGGAGAAGCTTTCCTTCATCATTAAAAATCTGAAAATTGCTGAAAGCAGAATCTACTACATAAACATTTCCATCTGAGTCAACTCCTATCCCGGCCGGCCGACTGAAACGTCCGGAGGCGTCTCCCAGCTTTCCAAATTTCTTAATGAACTTTCCTTCAGGGTCAAAAATCTGAATCCTGAAATTAAAGGTATCAACCACATAAAGATTTCCTTTTCTATCGAGAGCCAGATAGCTTGGGAAGCTGAATTCCCCATTTTCCTGACCGCGCTTCCCTATCGTGAACAGGAGCTTGCCGGATTTGTCAAATACCTTTACGACATGTTGTTGTGTATCAGACACATATAACCTTTCCCGTTCTTCATCATAGACCAGGCCGGATGGATTCTTCATCTCACCTATTCCGCCAATAGAAATGATGACATTGCCACTATTTATGTCCAGGCCGAACACCCTGTCAAGCTTTGAATCTGAAACAAAAAGGATTCCACGCTTGTTGTCTACAGCAAGTCCTATGGGTGTTGAAACAGTCCCTTCACCAAGGAATTGAAGTGTATTCTTCAGCTTGTTAAAAACAAATATGATATGATATTCCGAGTCAGCGGCATATATATTTCCTGATGAGTCGGCTACGACACCGTTCGGCCTCCTGAGCCGTTCAACGGTCTCTTCTCCTACAAGAAAAGTGAGAATCTGACTGGGTTTCCCGAAGTCATGTCGACTTGACCATTGTTCGAGCCATTTGATTTTTGGAGTTTCCGGCGGAGGCGGCCAGAACAGCTCCCCTTGAATTTGTTCAGGAAGACGGGATGAAGCAGCGCAACTGATGATAATCCACGAACCAATACATAATAATACAATTTTTCCGATTGACGATAAATTTAAATTCATATGGTTTATCAGTATTTATGGCATTTTAAGCAAATCCTCTGGACAGGAAAGAGGTTACGGTAGTCTGCGCTGTGGGGATCATGACAGCTTGTGCAGGTCAACTCTTTTCCCGGAACATTGGGATCTGGCACTTCTATCTGTTTTTTAGGGTTTTTTGGATTTGGAACTTTTATCATCTTCAGTGTGCTAATGTCAGTAACACCTTTTACAGGATGAAATTTTTTCCCGGGAAGCGCAATTACATGCTGCCCTTTTGACTGTGGCAAATGGCATGAGATGCACAGCTCGTATACAGGGTTTGCCAGAAGTGAAGGGTTGCTTGACTGATGAGGAGCATGGCATGAAGTACATCCTCCTATATTGATTATCCCGTGTACATACTTCTTTGTGAACTTTGCTTTATCATGGCAGTTATAGCAAAGCCCGGGTTGATCTCCCAAAAGAATTTTGTTTGAATTTGAGCTGTGAGGATTATGGCAGCCTGTACACATACCAATGGCTGTGTGACCAGAGGTGCCTTTGAAATTTGCTTCTTTATGGCAGTTATAACAGAGGCCGGGTGTGTTTTTAATGAGAAGCTTCGGCACATCAGATTGATGAGCATCATGACACCCTGTACACATACCGCCTGATACTGGCTGGTGGACTGATTTGCCCTTGAATTTTGCTTCATCATGACAACTGTAACAGAGTCCGGGCATACTCTGCGTCAATATTATGCTGCCTTTCTGAGCAGGATGGCTTTTGCCTTCGACTGTTTTATGGCAGGATGAACAACCCAGCGCTATTGCAGCATGAACACTCTTTGCCGGCTTTTTCAAATCTGCATGGCAGGTTAGACAGGGGTTTTCTTCCGCAGAATGAGCTTCATAGATTAAAGGCGCTGCAAAAAACAGAATTGCAGTCAGAAGAATTAATATCTTAAAAATTTTCATTTAGCATCACCATATTTGGATAATTGATTAATGCTTTAGTTTAATAATATTTTGTAATGCTTGTCAATAACAAATCCGAAATTAACCCAAAAAATGCATTTGGATAAAACCACAGAGTTCACAGAGGCATTTTAAACTTTAAAAAGACTTTTAATTTCTAACAATTCTCTGTGTCCTCATGTTATATTTTTGAAAACAATTAAGACTCAATCTTGCATAAAATAGTGCACAGAGAAAATTATAAAAACTGATAGGTTCTCTTTTATTATCAATATGTTCCTCCGAGTTCTCTGTGGTTAATTACATTATTCGGGTTAATCAAAAGAATTCCTCGAAGCTCAGCTTCGGGGTTCCCAATTATTCCCTCCCCCTTGAGGGGGGAGGGTTAGGGTGGGGGTGTTTGATGAAAATGTTTTCAACACCCTCCCCTTAATCCCCTC
>JBAQLU010000007.1:0-19747 GCA_049302065.1 Thermodesulfovibrionales bacterium | reverse complement strand
GGTCGAGCCTGCACTATGGAGGCGAAGGCGATCTAATCCACCCGTCGTACCAAGGTGTGTGCGGGCGGCATGGTATGGAAGACAGTCAGGTGACCCACGGAGACCTTGAGGGGCTGGGCACAGGCTGGGCACAGGGTCAAATCTTCATTGTTTACAAGTGAAGCCTTGATAACGGAAAGGGGACAGGCCGCAACAGGCCGCTAAAAGATTTTTCGTGCAAACAATGCGGAAACTGTTGTTTGAATCTTTCAGGTAGTCATGCAGTTCTCTTTATAAATCAGTCATTGTCGGGGTCAGACTTGACTATTGAGTTTTGTAGACATAGGAAGAGAATACCGCACTGTTCAATCAATAATCCTTAATCCTCAACCCCTTTCAGATTCAACATTTACAGATATACTCTGTATTATTACTTTCGATTCTATTCAATATATATGGATAGTACATGCAGAGCAGCAAATGATTTCAGAAAAATCCAGATCCTGAGTCAGTTGCTTTGCTCAACCAAAAATGAGAGAATAAAAAAAGACGGGGAAGATTATGAAAAAGGAATATGATTTTTCAAAGGCTGAGCAGGGTAAGTTTTACAGACCGGTTGAAAAACTCGAAATCCCGATTTATGGACGAGCACGGACGAGCACGGGGTCAGACTTGACTATTGACTATTGGAAACATAGGAAGAGAAAACCAGACTGTTCAATCAATAATCCTTAATCCTCAGCTCTGTAAGATTCACATTTACAGACATACTCTATATGAAACAAACAGTACCCAAGGTGTGAAGCAGATGAAGTAAGAAACGAACCTCTTTGTTTGATCTCTTGGTAAGTGAAATGAGGAAGGGGTTCCTTGTAACGAATATGGCTTCTATTTGGTTACAATGTTACGTATTCCTTCAAGAAATTCTTCTGCCAATTTCACAAAATGCGAAGCATCTTCAAGTGATAACTCTATAAATTCCTTATAGTCGCCTTCCTGTCTGGCATCAAATGTCTCATGAAGGATTGTAGAGTAATGTTTGTCGATTTTCCCGGTTTTTACAAATTCTTTATCGAAGAGGGAAATAACGCCGATATGTTTTGATGTTTTCGTGTTGATGCCGGTTTTTAAAAATAAAGCCAGTAAAGCATAAAACATAGAATAATATGATCTGTTAATAATTGACCTTGGGCTGAAGCTGTCTTCTAACATTTTTTTAGCTTCTGAAAGCGTCTCTTCTGATTGCTGGAAGCGATACGAAAAAAGAGTTTCCTTATCTGTCATACCTTAACTCCGTCTTCATAAATGTTTTCAACAATAGGGGATGCTCTCAGTGGAGACTCTTCTATTTCATATCGTGTAAAAATCAGTGGAGAAATATAGATAGAATTCTTAAAACCTACTTCCCAAATGACATCTCTAATTTTTTTCTTCAGTTCTTTATCAATGCGTTCGATTTCGATAAAAACATCCATATCTGAGTATTCATCTTCAACACCACGTGCCCTTGATCCAAATATCCTGAAATCAATTAACTGAATAACCTCAGATAATTTCTTTTTTAGCTCTCTTGCTATTTCATAATCTTTCGGCTTCATATCAGGTTACTGTATAAATATTATATCGATAATAAATAAATAAAGGGAGATGGTTTTGTAACCAATCCTCTTTTATTCATTTTTTATATTTTTATATTCCGGTGATCAGGTGATCTGGGTCAGACTGGACTATTGACTTTTGAATACCAAGAAAGAAAATGCCGCACTGTTCAATCAATAATCCTTAATCCTCAATGGTCTCTTACGCCGGAATCTTCAGGGGTTTGATGTTCTCAATCTCTTTTGCCAGATTTTCTCTCTATTTTCTTAAGTCAATATCATACAGAAGATTGACATAAAGAGCACGAAACGACAAAAACAGGCCATACCACGATAGGCACGATTGGATATGTGTGGAGTAAAAAAGTGTGCTACATGATAAAATAATCCTATAAAAAATAAGGACCGGTGAGAAGGATATAAACCTTGCTGAAATATAAAGAAATATTTCTCGGTAACAGCCCTTGCAACAATAAATGCCTTTACTGTTCGATCAGAGAAAAAGATTCCTCAAAGACTGATTTAAGCTCTGTCCTCTCATCTTTAAAAGAAAAATCAGAAGAAAATATTGCGCTCTATGGTGGAGATCCAACCTTGAGAAGCGATCTGTTTGAGATTATCCGTGCAGCAAGACTGGATGGTTACAGGAGAATTAAGTTATTAACAAATGGGAGGGCCTTTTCAGATATTCAATCTCTGGACCAGATCATGAAGGCAGGCTGTAATCTCTTCGAAATCACCTTATGGGGATCAAACCCCTCTCTGCATGATTATCTGACGCAGACATCAGGCAGTTTCTTGGGGACCATCAGGGGATTAGAGAACCTTGCAGGACTTGCCGACGACAGATTTGTCTGTATCCGCATACCCGTATGCAAGGAAAATCATGCAGACCTTGAAAATTGCGTGACTACCGCACTGAGTTTTAATGTCAATCGTATCATTCTGTCTTTTCAGGACAATAGCCTGTCATTTAAACAGGTTCTCCCTCATATTAACAACGCTATCAACATAAGCATCTTTAATCGTATCTGGATTCAGACCGAGGGGATACCATTCTGTATCATGCAGGGAATGGAACAGCATATAGGCGAAATCTTGTCTGGTTTGAACACAATTTATGAAAGAACTTTTCAACACCATAATTGTTGTATCCAGTGTATATACAAAGATCTCTGCCCTGGAATTGAGGTCAGATATGTAGAACACTTCGGGGATAAAGAATTTTCTCCGGTGCTGGCAAACAGATATTCCCAGGATATCAAGGCACTCTATGTTATTAATGTCCCAAGATCTTAAAAGTTGTTTAAGTTTCTTAGTTCTGTCATTCTGGCTTGTCCAGAATCTTTCTTCGCTTTCAGAAGGATTCCCGACAAGCGGGAATGACAACCTAACGTATCAACCATTGGAACAGAGTTCGCTATGAATAAAAAGAAGGTTATCCTGATTTCCTTTAATTGGGCAAACCATTTTTCCCTTGCCTTAGGATATCTGAAGGCCTATGCATTGAAAGATAATCTTATCCGTGAAAATACGGATATAGAAATTGTTGACTTTGATACTGAGATGCTTAATGTACAGCAGGTGATTTATTACCTTTCTCAAACAAAACCGGATATCCTCGGATTCTCCTGCTACTGCTGGAACATAGAGAAAGTTCTGGACACCGCAAGAATCATCAGAACGATTTATCCTCATATAAAGATAATCCTTGGAGGACCGGAGGTAGGACCAATCGGCCCCAAATATTTGAGAGAGCATCCTTATATAGATGCTGTTATTAAAGGAGAAGGAGAAATTACGTTCACAGAGTTGCTTAAGGTTTACCTGGGCAATGGCAACATCCAAGAGACAGAGGGTGTTAGCTGCAGGATAAACGGGAACATCCTTAGTAATCCTGACAGGTCTCCTATTGAGGACCTGAGTAAAATTCCTTCTCCCTATCTTGAGGGAATCATTACACCAAGAGACAAAGTGACCTATATAGAAACTTACCGCGGATGCATTTTCAGATGCCATTACTGTTTTGAAGGCAAGAATCTCCCGAAACTGCGTTTCTTCCCTGAAGAGAGAGTAAAAAAAGAAATAGAGTTTATCATGGGTCATCCGGAGATCAGGAGTTTCCATTTTGTTGATACAGTATTCAATTTCAGAAAGGACCGGCTGGCAAGAATAGTGGATATGATCTCCAGCGCCAACCGTTTTGGAACCGAGTTGCGCACTGTGGAAATCATTGTTGAATTCGTTGATGAGGAAACCGTAGCGCTTTTCAGGAAAGCAAATGTCAGAAGCATAGAGACAGGACCTCAGACAGTAAATGAAAACACGCTGAAAAAGGTGAACCGTTTCTACAAAGCCGACAAGTTTGCAAAAGGACTGCGACTGCTGGAGGATAACGGTATAGAGGTAACGACTGATCTCATTATCGGTCTGCCCGGTGACAACTTCTTTAAATTTGCGAACTCTGCCAGGACGTTAATAGAGATGAAACCGACCACAATCGTCTTCAGTATTCTGCATGTGCTGCCGGGAACAATCCTTTATGAAAAGAGCCAGGAATTCGGCCTCAAATTTGATGACAAAGCCCCGCACCTTGTCCTAAGCACACCAGATTTCCCGTTTGAAGATATCGATAAAGCAGTCATTATGGCCTACAGCCTGGATAAGGAATACAACATCAAACCGCCCTCTGCTTAAGTGTAAAGTTAAACTGACCGTTGCAAAACAGTCTCCCAATTTGAAAAGTCCCGTAAGTTTTAACCTATTCCTCTATATTTCTGCCACATATGCTGCGGCAAACCTGCCTGTCCTGAAAGGTTTCGGAAGGCGATACCTTCTTATTGATGTCTTCCTGTAACAAACTGTCATAGACATTATTATGATCATGTGTGTTACAATCGGCAATAGACAGATATAATTTATCTGCCTTTTCAATAAATAATTGAAGTAGGTAGAAAGTAGGATTAAGGGAAAAAGGGGTCATGGACAAAGAACTCCGCATACTTATCCTCGAAGATGTTCCTGCCGACGCTGAATTAGAAGAGCATGAATTAAGAAAAGCTGGATTGGTATTCACCTCAAAGGTTGTAGATACAAGAGAAGCCTTTCTGAAAGCACTTGATGAGTTTTTTCCCGACCTTATCCTGTCAGATTACGAACTTCCTTCTTTTGATGGTCTTGCAGCATTAAGAATTGCAAAGGAAAAGTGCCCTGATGTGCCTTTTATCTTAGTTACCGGGAAACTCGGAGAAGAATTTGCAATTGAAAAACTCAAGGAAGGTGCAACAGATTATGTGTTAAAGGGCAATTTAAAGCGTCTTGTTCCCTCGGTAAAAAGGGCATTAGAAGAAGCTAAGCTGATAACCGATCGCAAGTGTTCGGAAGAGGCATTGAAAAAGGAAACGCTGCGACGCAGCATCCTCATGGACAGGAGTCTCGATGGCATCGCCATCCTCAATCAGGAGCATGAGTTAGTGGAGGCCAACCAGCGCTTCGCCGAAATGCTTGGCTATACCCCAAAGGAGGTAATAGGCCTGCATACCTGGGATTGGCAAGCAGTTATGACAGAGGAGGAGATTCGCGCGAATTTCGTAGATCTCACCAAAATCAATGTCGTTTTTGAAACCCGCCATCGCCGCAAGGACGGAACGATCTTCGATGTTGAGGTAAGCGCCAGTGGTACAAAAGTGGGGGACGAACCTATGGTATTCAGCATCTACCGCGACATCACTGAGCGCAAGCAGGCAGAGGAGGAGGTTCTGAAAACAAAGCGGGACTGGGAAGATATCTTTCAGGCAATAGGGAATCCCACAATCATACTTGATCCGGAACATAACATTCTCTCTGCAAACCGAGCCACAAACAAAGCATTAGGAGCAGATACTGAAGATGAGATAAAGGGGAAAAAGTGCTATGAGTTTTTCCACAATGCCGGCAAGCCACCAGAAGGCTGTCCGCTTGTAAAACTACGTGCCTCTTTGCAACTCACAAATGTTGAAATGGAAGTGGAAGCCCTTGGAGGGACATACCTTGTCTCCTGTACTCCGATCTTTGATGAAAAGGGCAATCTCCAGAAGGTTATCCACATAGCCACAGATATTAGTAAACGTAAACACGCTGAGGAATTGCTAATAGAATCCGAAAAAAGATACCGTGAATTATATGAGGGAAGCAGAGACGCATATGCAATGGTAAATATGGAAGGAACGATAATAGAATCGAATACTTTTTTAAAAGAGATACTTGGGTATACAGATGAAGAACTACAAAAAAAGAGCTTTAAAGATATAACACCTTCAAAATGGCATGCCATTGAAGCAAAAATACTTGAAGAACAAGTTATGAAAAGAGGATATTCTGATATTTATGAGAAAGAATATATCAGAAGTAACGGTACAGTTTTTCCCATAGAAATAAGAACATATCTTCTAAGGGGGAAAGATGGAGAACCCAAAGCAATGTGGGCTTTTGTTAGAGATATTACCGAGCGGAAAAAGTCGGAAGAATTGAAACATGAGATAACTGACCAGATTATTCTCAATAAAAAAGCCCTCCTTGAATTAACAATAATGCAGACACCGGATTTGGAAACATTCTCTAAAATAATAACGTTGATGAGTTCTCAGGTATTGGGCGTAGAGCGGGTAAGTCTCTGGTTTTATAACAGTATATGCTCAGAAATAATTTGTGAGGCTCTGTATATATTGAGTAAAAATATTCACGAAAAAGGCTTCAGACTGCGAGCTAACGATTATCCAAAATATTTTGAGGCTTTGGAGGAAGGCCGTGTTTTGGCTGCAGACGATGCACGTACTGATCCGCGTACAAGCGAATTTACCGGGCATTATCTAAACCCTTTAGGCATTTTTTCCATGATGGATATTCCGATACGAAGGCATGGAAAAGTCATAGGTGTTATGTGTTATGAAGACATAAAGCCGAGACAATGGACACAGGAGGACCAGAACTTTGCTGCCTCTGTTGGTCAGATAATAACTTCAGCTCTGGAAGATTTTGAGCGTAAAAAAGCAGAAAAAGCTCTTAAAAAGAGTGAAAAGGAACTCAAAAAGAGGGTAAAAGAGCTTGAGGAGTTTTATGATATTGCAATTGGCAGGGAAATAAGAATGAAAGACTTAAAAGAAGAAATTGAAGGATTAAAGAAAGAATTGGAAAAGTACAAAAAGCAATAAGAAACTCCTCTCACAATTGGCTCTCTCATTGCGGATTATAACCAAGAATCTTCAACATTTATGACAATTCGATACTGAGGACTTGTGTGCTGCGCTTTCAAAATCCTTCCTGCTTAATCCCTTTATTGACCAGACCGTCTTAATCATTCTAAAATTAGCCGTACATGATAGGTAAGAAACCACGGGAAAGGACTTCTCATTATTACTGAGACATCTATGGATGAACCATCTTCCAAAAAACTTTTAATGCAGCTTGTCAGCGCCTGGTCTGAAAACGAGGTCAGGAAGATTATTGATTCAGAGCGGCTTCTGGCAACCGAAGAGAACTGGAAACCGTACGGCGGATATGAGAGTAATTTTAATACTATCAATAATCAGGCGAAAAATTCTGTAGCTGCATTGGCTGAAAAACCTATCAATTCCATTGATGCTTTACTTCTCAAAGAGTGCAAACTGAGGGGTATTAATCCGGAAAGCAAGCAGGCCCCAAAAGCAATGAAGGAAGCAATAGAGGTATTCTTCAGTTTGCAGGGCGGAGATTTTTCAGACCTTGCGGACAAAGAAAGAAGAAGCCTTGCCGGGAATATTCAAATCATTGCAGAAGGAGAGAAGAAAAGGCCGAGTTTAATCATTGCCGATAAAGGTGAAGGACAGCATCCCGATGATTTTGAAGATACCTTTCTCTCTCTGCACAGAGGCAATAAGAATAAAATCCTCTTTGTGCAGGGGAAATACAATATGGGTGGAAGCGGTGTATTGCCGAATTGCGGCGAATACAATTATCAGCTCATTCTTTCAAGAAAGACCCCTGAACTGCTTAAAAAAGGATGGAAAGATGCCTGGGGTTTTACACTGGTTAGGCTGCACCTTGCTACAAGCACCGAATTCAAGAATTCCTGGTACGAGTATTTTGTCGGCAACACTGGAGAGATTTTATCTTTTGCGGGAGAACCCTTATCAATCCTTCCTGAAAACGAATCTTTAGAATCCGGAACATACATAAAACTCTATAATTACTATTTGCCAAACCCTTCCCAGATTACACTGGATTTATGGCGGGAACTGAACAGGGTTTTGCATTATCCGGTCCTTCCCATAACATTACACGAAACCAGGAAATTCAAAGGCCACAGCCCTTCCAAAATTCTTGTGGGCAACAGGATAAGAATCCTGAAAAATGACAGCCAAAGCATCGAGGATAATTGCCCGCCGATTATCCCGATTATCGCTGAACTCGGGAAATTCGGTAAACGGACCATAGAAGTAACTGTCTTCAAAGAAGGGACGGTCAAGGATGAATTTGCCTCGGCGGGTGAATCTATATTCTTCACCATTAACGGCCAGACACATGCTGCCATCGGCCGTTCTTTTCTCAGGACAAAGGCAAATCTCCATTACCTATCTGATTATATGCTGGTGCACATCGACTGCACTGATGTCGATACGAATATAAGGGAAAAGATATTTATGCCGTCAAGAGACCGTATGCGGGATACGGAGATATCCAAAGAGATTGAATTTATATTGGCAGAAGAACTCAGCAGACACGAGGGGCTGAAACAATTAAATCAGTACCGGCGGGAACAGCAGATCACAAAAAACCCAAAAGATGTGAAGTTCCTGGAAGGTGTTGTCTCTAAATTAATTAAAAAGAACCGGACAATTCTGCATTATCTTGGGGTTGGAGGCAACATTAAAGACACAAATGAAGCCGGTATAACAGACAGAAGAGAATTTGAAGGCAAGAGGATTCCAACGTATTTTAAAATAATCGGCCCCGAGAGAAAGCAGATGCCGATTAATGCTTATTCAAGGGTAGTATTCGAGACAGATGCATCAAATGACTATTTCAGCAGGGAAACTGACAGGGGAACGCTCATAGTCTATCCGGATGTCATGAAATCTTATCATTTGTGGAATGGAAAGATTACCGTAAAAATTATCCCCTCAAAAACAGCACGGGTAGGAGCTGTCAGAAAAATCATCGCTTTGTTGACAAGACCCTATGATGACCACTTGTCTGTCGAGTTTGAGGTCGAATATCTGCCGGTGGCTGAACCTGAAACAATACCGCCACATGTGCCGAAACCGCCAAAAAGAAAAGATTATAAATTGCCGGAACCGATTTTGGTCTATAAGAATAAGCGCACAGGCTCCCGGACATGGGACGACATAAAAAAAGAAGATGGTACAACCTGGGACGGAACAGATATTGCCAAAGTTGTTCCGAGTGGCAATGGAGCAGGAGTTGATGTTTATATAAATATGGATGCCGACGTGCTGCGCAATTTCCTCCGGCAGCAAAAAGTAACCGACCAAAGGCGGGACTTTATCAAGCGTTCATGGGAAACCGCTGTTTTTCTGAATTCCATGGTTATATATAATGACCTGGCCAAAACAGAAAGAGGGGAGATGGTTTCAGATATTATGAAGAGTGTTTCCAAGATAATTCTCGATCTCATGTGCAATGATACTTTCCTGAAGGAACTCGAAAAGGGCGATTGAGAGGCGCATTTAGAGGCTGTATATTCATCCAATGTTCAGGTTAAAATAATAAATGCGTCTGGTACTTTTTGATATTGATGGGACATTAATTGATTCCGGCGGGGCAGGAGTGCGTTCGCTCGACCTTGCGTTAAAAGATTTGTTTTCTATTGAAAACGGCTTCCATGGTATAAGCATGGCCGGTAAAACAGATACGCAGATTATTAAGGAAGGCATAATGAAACATGGCCTCTCAGCCAATGGAACTATTGATGCTGTTATAAAAGCCTATCTGAATTACCTCAAAAGAGAAATAAATAATGACAGGAAACATGTCAAGCCGGGAATCTATGAAGTGCTGGAAGAACTGAAGCCTTTGCAAGATTTGGGATTGGGGCTTCTCACCGGAAATATTGAAGAGGGTGCGAGGATCAAGCTCGAACCATTCAGACTGAATGAATATTTCCCTGCAGGCGCTTTCGGCAGTGATGATGAAGACAGGAACAATCTTTTGCCAATTGCGGTAAAACGTTTTGAGGAATTATTTCAGCAAAAGATAGAAGCTGACAACTGCATAATAGTTGGAGACACTCCCCGTGATGTCGAGTGTGCACATATCTATGGAGCAATATGCATTGCTGTGGCAACGGGTCCATATTCATATGATGATCTCATTGAAGCAGGTGCGGATTATGTAGTCGATGACCTGTCGGATCAGAAGAGTTTACTTCATTTCCTTTAATCCATCCACTCTTTTTCTTAGCTCGTTCACAAAGAATTGATATTCGTCTGATCCGTCTGGTTTTTGAGACATATCCACATCAGATGGATAAAGAGGTTTCCCAAAACTTACCTTAATCTCACTGAATTTCGGCCACTTTGCAGCCCTCGGGAGGGCCTCAAATGAACCTTTGATATAAACAGGAATTAAAGGTAAGTCCAGCTCGGTTGAAAGTATTCCCACTCCCTTCTTGAACTCCATGATACCCCCGTCAAAAGACCTGCCGCCTTCAGGAAAAACCAGAAGCGATTTTCCGTTCCTCAATACATAGGATGACATCTGGAGCGCTTTATTGAGATACATTTCCTGGTCAATAGGTATAACATTGGCAAGCATTGCAAATGACTTTCCGAATCTGCCGGTAAAGTATTTTTGAATGCCCAGTGTATATAAACTATCGAATGATTTTGCCGGCATTCCGGCAACAACAAAGAAGGCGTCGAGAAAGCTGGCGTGGTTGGGTGTGATGATATACGGGCCTTTTTCAGGAATATTCTCGAGCCCCTCGGTTTTCAGGCTGAAAAAGATCTTCGAGATGATCTTAACTATGTACAAACCCTTAAATATAATCAACCGCTCAAGGACATTGTGATGAAACCCGACTTTTTCCCTGTCATCTAAAGAAAGCTCAGTTGTTAAAATGTCTTTCCATGCAGGCTTCTTTTCAATGGTGCTGATCCCATCTGTGCCATATTCTTTAATCTTTGCAATCAACTCCTCAACTGTCTGTGCTTCTGCAGTTAAGGTTTCAGGAAGTTTCAAAGAGAAAACCTTTTCGAGTGAAACAACAAGTTCAATTTTCGCCAATGAATCAAGCCCGAGATCAAGCTCAAGATTGTCTGCTGCCTGAACAGGGATCGCTTCTTTCAATAATGGCTTAATGCATTCGACAACTTTCCTGCCGATTTCATCCTGAACAATGTCCCTGTCTTCACTTTTAACTTTTAACTTTTCACTTTTCACTTTGATTAGGTCTTTGACCAAAAACCTTCTGAGCTTTCCGAGTGGAGTTCTCGGCAGAGGTTCGGGATAGAGCGAGTATCCTTTCAGCCTCATGTATGACGGAAGGAGAACAGATGCATTATTCACTTCCCATTTTAAGGTTTCCTGGAGATTAGCGATCTGATTCTTTTTTGCGTATTCAAAATCAGGCACGATGATCGCCTGAATAGAATCAATCATCCCTTTCTCCTCTACGCCCATTACGCATATCTCTTTTATCAGTTGTATTTTCAGATACTGCTTTTCTACCTCATCAGGATAGATGTTTTTGCCAGAACTTAAAACAATTACTTCTTTTATCCTGCCGGTTATGAAGAGATAACCGTCATGATCAATATAGCCAAGATCGCCGCTCTGGAACCAGCCATTTTTCAACACCTGCTCCGTAGCCTCCGGATTCTTATAATATCCCATCATAACCATAGGCCCTTTAATGAGAATCTCGCCCTCTTGCATTACCTGCAATTCTTTACTGGTCGCAGGATCTGTGATCTTTATCTCTGCAGAAGGGAGTGGGATTCCAACAGACCCTGGTTTTCTTTTTTCTATTGGATTAAAGGCAACAACCGGCGAGGTCTCGGTAAGTCCATACCCTTCAAGTATTGTCAACCCAAGAGCTTCAAGGTCTTTCATCACCTGCGGGTCCAGCTTTGCGCCTCCGCAGGCAGAGAACCTGAACTTCTCACCGAGGGATTTATGGACTGATTTAAAGACAACCTTGCCGAGGTTAATATCGTATTTGCGCCTCAGATTTCCGGAGATATTCAGAATCCTGAACATTATTTTCGGCAACGGTCCCGGTAGCTCCTTGATCTTGTTGAAAATACCGTTACGGATCAGTTCAAGCAATTGTGGCACGCTGACAAGCAAGGTTACTCCGAAATCTCTCATGGTTGCCATGAGGTCCGGACCTTTAAGGCTCGGGGGAAATGATACAGGGATACCGAGAAATACCGGGAGGATACAGTTTCCCAGGAACGGATAGGTGTGATGCAGGGGAAGGACACCTATGACGCTGTCATCGTGAGATAGTATACCTGCCTCTATGAGCGCATCTGCATCGGAGCAGAAGTTCTTATGGGTCAGCATAACTCCTTTGGGTTTTCCTGTTGTGCCGGAGGTATAAATGATCGAGGCAAGGTCTTCTTCATAAATATCGGGAAATCCGCCGGAGTCAGGTGTCAGCAGGATTTTTTTGAATTCAGGTGAGTCAAAATTTATTTGATCAACCTGCAAAGAAGCGTTTTGCGTTATTGCCCTTGCAACGTTTTCTTCTGTTTTTGAACTGTGAAAGATGACCTTTGTTTCCGAGTCGGCAAGGAGGTTTTTTATTTCATCCGGACCGAGCTGGACGTCCATAGGAACACCAATCCCCCCGGCCAATGAAAGGGCAACATATGCTGTGCCCCATTCGGGCCGGTTCTCAGAGACAATAGCAATCCTGTCCCCTTTCTTGATTCCGGTTGTTATGAGATATGATGCAATGGACTTTACATTGGCCAGGAGTTTTTCGTAGGTGATGGTTTTCCATTCGTCTTTGAAATAATTAAAGGCTATTTTGTCTTTACATTCGGTTGCCTTTTTTAAAAATAATTCCGGGATGACTTTTTTCATGATTATTCATTATCCAAAAAACACCTTGAAATAGCAATGGATTCTGATGTGTTAATAACTTCTTCATCAAATATTTACAGCAGCGGATTCTATGAGGGTGTGACCAACACCTACACATAAACGTTTTTAAAAGGCCAAAGGTTTTATCAACTTCTTCATCAAATGTGCACGCTCAAGTTCTGTCCCAGCTTGAGCTGTTCCAATGGGTCCAAATTGTAATGCCATTGCACTACGATTTGATTTTTTAGCTATTTTTCTAATGTTCTGCTTAGCTCAATTTGGTCTAAAGAGCATTTCAATGCTTCATTATAGGATAATAAATCCTTTATAAGGAGCTCGAATGCTTCATCTGACGGGTCTGTTCCTTCTTTTTTCAATGGGTTATTTTTTACACAAGTCTTCATAAAATGCACCTACCTTTAATTCTATTTTTGATTTTTCAAATAAGAAAAACAATCCTACTTGGGTAGGGTAGGTGTATTTTTTAAATAATCTATTAATTACCACTTGTTAATCAGCACAATTATTTGCATGTTTAAAAGAGAAGGGCTGTTAGCAAGAAATTAAAAGTGTTTCTGATGAGTTGTGTATAGACTCTGTTTTTTTGTTGAATGATCATAAGATTACTAATCCGACAACGAGTAAGAACATTCTCATAAATTCAAATGGTTAAAAATAGTTACATGGCAAATTGTTATAGTAAAAAAGACTTGATTTAATACTTTTTTTATGGTAATAATTATGATATATTTAGTGATATAAAATAGACAGTAAAAGGGGGTGTCAATGCTTTTGTTTTTACTGGGATTAGTGGTTGGAGGAATCTTTGGCATAGCTTTAATCTGTATCCTTTCGACGGGATCAATGGCAGATGAACAAATGGAACGCATGTCCAAAAAATTTGACCAATTCTCTTTTGACAAGCACAAGATAATAATATCTAAGCACTAATCTTTTGAGTATCAGCAAAGCTATCTCCTATGAGGAGAAAAGCACTCTTCATCCTTTTTGGATAAATATTATTAAATCTATTCAGAGGTACCGTACTAAAAATGAAATTTATAACGATAACGGAACTAAGACTTAAAGCGACAGAGATAGTCAGAGAAATTGAGGAAGTAAAAGAAGATGTGATAGTAACTAAGAAAGGTAAACCAGTTGTGCTGATGCAGTTTATTACAGGAGAGGTTTTTAGCCTCAAAAGTAAAGAAAACAAGAAGGGTATGTGAAAAAAGACATTGCAAAGGGAATCTATAAGCGCAGTAAAGTCTTCGGAAACGCTATACAAGGCTTGACGGCAAGACAGGATCGATACACATTGCATTTTGTTCATTTTCGGTTGTACTATGCACGATTATATCAGGGTTCAGGTGTGTTTATTACAGGAAGGAAGAAAGAAAAAAAGGTTAGAGCGAACATAGTGACAACCACCCCTTACCCACAACATACTACACGAAGAGCATGCCGAAACCGGCAAGCCCTTCGCTATGTACTGGACAAGTTAATGGGGGAAATGTGTCTACCTCGCACCAAGCGCCTTCGCAGCCTTGTTTACATCCTTGGGATTGACCCAGAGAATGGCAGCGTAGCGGCCTGCGCCAGCCGACACAGCGTCAATGGCCGTAACGTTAATGTTCTTGGCCGCCAGTGTTTTGAGCAGGCCAGCCACGGCACCCTTCCGATCATCCCCCTGGGCTAAGAACCCGAACTTCTGAGGGCGGGTCTTGATCTTTGCTACCTTAACAGCCTTCTTGAACACCGCTACATCCTCCGGAATAAAATCGAGCTGAGCCTTCCTACCGTTTGGGAACCCGGAGAATGCCAACAGGTTTACGCCTGCCCCTGCCAACGTCCCCAACACACGTGCCCCCTCACCCGGCTTGTTCGGAATATCCATTGCAAAATACACTACCTTCCTGATAATGTCCGCCATATTCCACACCTCCTCTCTCTTATTATTTAATGATTTCTATTTAAAGTTTATAAAATTCAGAGAAAGGTTACAACGCTTTTGTTCAGGAAGGATATTGCGAGGGATTAAAAGCTGACTACTGGGTTATTATTGGAGCTCTAAATAAATAAAAGAGTGGTGTTTGCTTCTTTGTTTTATCGCTAACCTGATAAGCCATTGGGATTCCTTTAAATCTTCCTGACTCTAATTAGAACACAAAATACTGATTTTTTGTCAAATATTTAGATTAAACGTAGGTAGCTCTATTTTGTTGATTCCTGTTTGTATTTTTGCATCTTAGAACAAAATTTCCAAATCTCTCTTTCAGGAAGGAGTGTTATCAAGCCTTAGCAATCATACAGTACTCATCTACAAGATACCTTAGATAACTGTTCCATCATTGAATTAGGAGTTATATGTTCCGGGGTTGATTGCTCCGCTTCACTGAATTGGAGTTCCGTCCCCATTATTACACTTTCTGCGGAATTATAAGTTATAGCCTTTGTTAACCTGAAAGAGCCTGAAGAGCAGTTTATGTCATAAATGTATAGGGTATAGCCAACCATTTCAGATCTATTTGTTTTTAGGAATGCTTCCCTAAATTTTTCTGCACCTTCAGATGAGTAAGCGTATTTGACCGATACCCTAACGACATCTCCCGAAAACCGTTTAATGCTTGCTCTATCATAATATGAAGTTCCTATGTTGCTTTCTCCTAAGAGAATCCAGTCAGCTCCATCTGCCATGGTGCCAATAAGAATTATGCCAACAATCAGTAAAATTAAAAAAAGACTTTTCATCACACGAGACCTCTGTTAAAGCAATGCCCGTTTTTTATTGGTTATCTTCCTGTATTCGTTTCCACGTATACTCTGCACAATTATATCATTCCCTGAAGGTCTCGATAACAGGAAGTACAAAATGGGCGTGTAAATCTCACAGGACTATTTCTTTCTATAAAAAGGTCGCATTTTAGGTTGGTCAAAGTTCAGTGACAAGTGTAACAATTTAAAATTAATATCTATTTTTTCAGCATTTAAAAAGTATGATCGAAATATAATCTACTGCAACTTCAGTAATCAATCCCCTTTTGTGGTTTGATACCCTGCCGGTAGGCATGCTTTATCTCTTTCATTTCTGTCACAGTATGTGCTCTTTTTATTATTTCTGAGTGTGCGTCCCTTCCTGTGAGAATTACATGGACGAGAGGTGGTTTTTCTTCTAACAATTCTATCACCTGAGAAAGGTCTATAAGATCAAGGTTAAGGGCATTGTTGATTTCATCGAGTATCAGGACATCAAATTTCCCTGAAAGCATCTTTTCTCTTGCAAGTTTTATTGCATCCTGAGCATAGCGCCGGTGTTCTTCAAATGAAGATTTGTCACCTTTTATCCCGCAGAAACCCTTCCCTGCTATATGTAATTCAACATTCGGGAACAGTCTCTTCATCCCGTCAATCTCTCCGGAATACATATTCCCTTTCAGAAACTCTATTATGCAAACTTTCATATCGTATCCTGTGGCCCTCAGCGCAATACCTAAAGCAGCAGTGGTCTTGCCCTTTCCATGACCTGTCATTACAACAATAAGCCCAGGCTTTTCTTTTGTTTCAATGAATCTGTGTTTGAGTTCTTCCAAAAAATTACCTCTCAGATTTTGTCATTTATCATTTTCGTTATATAATATCTATAAAGCATTATATCAAAGTTCATTCTAAAATCCTGTTTGAGCACAGATATTCAAAAAATGTGATAGTTATGGATACAAGACTAATAAAGGATATTGCAAAGAAATATAGCCCTGAACAGATCGAAGGCTGTATCACCCAGCAGATAGAGACTGGTCAGAACATATGCCTTACGGATGCAACCAGCGAGAAGATCATCAATGAACTCGCAAAGGCTGAAGTAATCAGGGAATTGACTGATGAAGGGATGAGCCTTGCCGATGCCCTGAGAGAAATTGCACGGCGGATGAGGCTTGTTCAGTCAGGCTTTCAGGAAAACAAACAATAAAAAAAGGAGGCAGTTATGGCTTACACGGCAAAAGATTACGCAAAACTGATCGGCATGGACGGATTCAGCGAAACATTGTTAAAGAACCATTTCACACTCTATCAGGGGTATGTAACAAACACGAATAAGGTGCTCGATACCCTGGCCCAGATGCTGAAAGATGATAAGGCCGGCACTCCGGAATTCGCCGAGTTGAAAAGGCATGTTGGATGGGAATTCAATGGCATGAGGCTTCATGAATATTATTTTGAGAATCTCGGAGGTAAAACGCCTCTTGACCAAAACGGCCCCCTGGCCAAAAAACTTGCCGGTGAATTCGGCAGCTATGATGCATGGGCAAAGGACTTTAAGGCAACCGGCGCCATGAGGGGAATCGGCTGGGTTGTTCTTTATCAGGATAGTACCAATGGGAAATTAATGAACTTCTGGATAAACGAACATGATGTCGCCCACCCTGCGGGCTGCAATCCTCTCTTAATCATGGATGTTTTTGAGCATGCCTTCATGCTGGATTACGGACTGAAAAAAGCAGATTATATAGGCGCATTCTTTAAAAATATCGACTGGTCAGCAGTCGGGGCGAAGATGAAATAAATGATATTGCATGAATAGACTCCAAAGGGAAAAATCGCCTTATCTCAGACATGCTGCACATCAGAAAATTGACTGGCATCCATGGTCTGATGAGGCCTTTGAAAAAGCCCGCAGGGAAGATAAGCCGGTATTCCTCAGTTCAGGAGCCATCTGGTGCCACTGGTGTCATGTTATGGCAAAGGAATGTTTTGAAAATGAAGGAGTCGCAAAACTTCTGAATGAGCATTTTGTCAGCATAAAACTGGACAGAGACGAGAGGCCTGACATCGACAGGAGATATCAGCATGCTGTTTCTGCCATGGGTTTTGGTGGTGGATGGCCTCTCAGTGTGTTTTTGACTCCGGATAAAAAACCATTTTTTGGTGGAACATATTTCCCTCCTGAAGAGAGTTTAGAGAGGCCGGGTTTCAAGAAGGTATTGAAGGCTATTGCCGATTTCTATCAATCAAAGAGAGAGACGATTTCTGAATACAGCCGGAAGATAATGGATTCCCTCAAGACAAAACCTGTGACAGAAGAAGGTGAAATAAAAAAATCTTTTACCGATGAAGCAGTAATGAAGATCCTCACTCAATTTGATACGAGCAATGGCGGGTTTGGAACTTCTCCCAAGTTCCCGGCGCCCGGGGCTACCGAACTCCTGATCAATAAATATCACTTCACACAGATGGAATCTTTAGGTTATGCGGTCAGGAAAACACTCGAATCCATGGCAAAAGGCGGATTCCATGACCAGATCGGAGGGGGATTTCACCGGTATTCAGTCGATGAGGCATGGACCATCCCTCATTTCGAGAAGATGGCCGATGACAATGCCTGGCATCTGAGGAATTATATCGATGCATACGCTGTTCTTGGAGGGGGGTATTTCAGGGAAGTAGCAGAAGGCACAATTCATTTTTTAACCAATGTATTGTCTGACCCGGAAGGCGGTTTTTATGCAAGTCAGGATGCAGATGTCACTCCTGATGATGAAGGCGGATACTTTACCTGGACAGACGGGGATTTTAAAAAAGCGCTGAGCATTGAAGAATACAGGGTCTTGTCTCTTCATCTCCTTCACGAAAAAGGTTCCATGCACCATGATTCATCGAGAAAGGTATTGTTTCTTGCAAATGATCCGGACGGGATTTCTAAAAAGCTTGGAATGGATCTGCAGAAAGTAACTGAAATAATACATATTGGAAAGAAAAAATTGTTGCATGAGCGGGGGAAAAGAGAAGCGCCGACTGTTGATAAAACAATGTATACATCTTTAAATGGGATGCTGATTTCAGCATATCTGAAGGCTTTCAGGGTTATAAAAGATCCTTTTCTGAAGGAATTTTCATTGAAGAGCCTTAAAAGGATAATGAACAGCCATTTTGTGAAGAATGAACTTTTTCACACACAAGGGATAAAAGCTCTGCTGGATGACTATCTGTATTTAGTCGAAGCATTGATCGCTTCATATGAGGTCACCGGTGAGTCATCTTATCTTAATGACGCGGAAAACCTCATGAAATTATGCCTTGAGAAATTCTGGGATCAGGATACAGGAGGTTTTTTTGATACAGATGAAGAGGTACTCGGTGTAAGGCTCAAAGGGATTGAAGACATTCCTCATCCCTCAGCAAACTCTTTGGGCATTATACTTTTACTGAAACTCTATTCCATGACTCAAAATAAAAAATATCAGGACTATGCAGAAAGAGCTTTGAAGTTTTTCTCTATACTCACGAAGGATATGGTCATCCATTCCGGATACTATTTTTGCGCTCTTGATGCATACTTTCAGATGCTTAAACTTACCTTGCAGACAGCACCCGAAAGTCAGCTTGCTGAAACAGCCTTATCATCATTCAGGCCATACATGAGCATAGTTTATGGAGATGACAAGGCTTGCGTCATTCCCTGCCTGCAGGATGTATGTTATGAACCTATTCTCAGTTCTGATGCTATGAAAGATTTTCTATTGCATCATTAATATCTATTTTCGTATTTGTCCCCTTCACAGATTTCCCTTACCTGATCCTTTACGAGTTTCCCGTCTTCCCATACCCTTTCCTGAACTTTATGGCATTTTGTCTGTGCGTTGTAATCAACCGGGTCAGCACGGTAAACAGCGCGGCCATCCTCGGTCATATATGCTACAGGCTTACCGGAGGCTGCAGCCTCCTGTGATGCCCTCATCGAGACATCAATAATGGTTGCTCCGGCTGCTCCGCCGAGTGCAGCACCGATAACGCCGCCCCTCCATGGATTCTTGTGATCAATGAGCGCTCCTGCAATACCACCAACAACTGCCCCTGCCCCAGCTCCCTGGGCATGATATTGAGTGCAGCCTGCCAACAGAGAAAATAGTGATGCAATTAACAATAGTGATACGATTTTCTTCATAGGTTTCCTCCTTATAGTTTTTTTAATCAGTTGTTTTTAATCAAAAGAATTCCTCGAAGCTCAGCTTCGGGGTTCCCAATTATTCCCTCCCCCTTGAGGGGGGAGGGTTAGGGTGGGGGTGTTTGATGAAAATGTTTTCAACACCCTCCCCTTAATCCCC
>JBAQLU010000006.1:0-16121 GCA_049302065.1 Thermodesulfovibrionales bacterium | reverse complement strand
TTTTATTCATTAACTAAATATTCACCTTTCAGCAAGCGAAGCATCATAATAAGCTAAACGTTCGACTATCCGCTCTGCTGCTTTCCCATCGCCATATGGATTAACTGCTTTAGACATCTTTTGATATAGCCTAATATTTTCTAAAAGTTCCTTTACTTCAGAATAAATCTTTTCGCTATCTGTTCCAACTAATTTTGCCGTACCAGCTTCTATCCCCTCTGTTCGTTCTGTTTTCTTTCTCATAACCAGGACTGGTTTTCCTAAAGATGGGGCTTCTTCCTGAATTCCACCGGAATCAGTCAGTATTAAATAGGCTCGGTTCATCAGCCATACGAAAGTGAAATAATCCAGTGGTTCTATTAAATGAACATTTGACATGCCAGATAATATTTTTCTGACCGGATTTTGAACATTAGGGTTGAGATGGACGGGATAGATAATTTGTATATCCTGATTACTCAGGGCAATCTTTTTAAGTCCTTTACATATATTCTCAAAATCTCTTCCAAAGCTCTCTCTCCTATGACCAGTAACAAGGATAAGTTTTTTATTATCGAACGAGATACCATAATTTAAGAAAAATCTTTGTTCAATCTCTTTTTGTATCTTTTTATTATTCTGCTTTTTTACTATTATCTGAAGAGCGTCAATTACCGTGTTTCCGGTAAGAAATATTTTTCTCTTATCCACTCCTTCTCTCAATAAATTCTCTTTTGCTTGTTTTGTATGCACAAAATATAAGTCAGCAAGACAGTCTGTCAATCGTCTGTTAATTTCCTCAGGAAAAGGGTTGAATTTATCTTTTGTTCTCAGCCCAGCTTCTATATGTCCAATCTTTATCTTTAAATAATAAGCTGCAAGACTTGCAATAAAAGTAGTAGTCGTATCTCCTTGTACAAGAATAATATCTGGTTTCTCTTTCTTTAAGATGTTTTCCAGTTTTTTCAGACCATTAACAGTAACATCAAAAAGACTCTGATTTTGCTTCATTATTCCAAGATCATAATCAGGTCTTATTTGAAAAATATCCAGTACCTGATCAAGCATTTCCCTGTGCTGGGCTGTAACGCATACGATAGTTCGTAGCTCTTTGCTCTTAGCTCTTAGCTTTATAATAACCGGAGCCATTTTGATAGCTTCAGGACGAGTACCAAAAATTGTTACTATTGTTTGCATGAATGAAGAATTCTATCAGAGTTTACAGCATAGGGGCCATAGAGTCAGGTTTGTTAGTTTCAATTCTTCCGCAGAGACGCATTTTGTGGGACGTTGTTTTTTACGTTGCATAATTCAGCGCACAAGCGAACAAGCTATCAAGCTTACAAGCATACCATTTCATATCTTTACTTACATCATTATTTTGCTTTTAAGAATTCTTCAACAGTCAACCCGCTTTTTCTTGTCAGTCCCCGCAATAAACCTGGGGCTAACTCTTTATGATTCGGGATTGACAGGGTAGGTCTTGATTCATGGTAAAGAATCATGTGACTGCCGGTCTGATGATCCAGGATATAGCCGAACTTGTAAAAGATGCTGCTTCTTTCCCGGAAATATTCGAGAGAAGTCCCACTTAAACGGTAACTTCTCCTAAAAATACTTCTTTAGGCTCAATAATATCTAATCTGCCATGCTTCTTTTCAACTTCTAACCATCCCTTAATAGCATCTCTTATGTTGACTAAGGCCTCATCTATTGTCTTCCCTTGACTCATACATCCGACAAGTTCCGGTACGTCTATGACGTAGCCTTTATATTCCGGATCATGGGTTATCACCACCTTAAATTTCATACAAACCTCCTCGAAGCTCTTTCAACAGTATATCATAGGATAAAAAATACGCTATCAAACTGGCAAGCATACCATTGTAAAAGGTCAAAAGTTAAAAGTGAATGGTGAAAAATAGTTAAAAGTAAAAAGTAAAAAGTTTAACAAAAGATTATTTTCTTTTCACGTTTAACCTTTTACTTTTTACTAAGTGATCTTGACAAGCCAAATAACATTTTGGATATGGTATTTAACTTTGCCATCAGATCTTCATGAATTTTCTTATCAACATAATTCACCATCAAAGCCAGCTCTACTTGATACTTATGAGTATCCAACCTTCAATAACTTCTTTTAGATTTCTCCTGCATTCCTCAAGAGTCTTGCCAGTAGCCCATACACCTTTAAGATCCTTCACTTCTCCATAATAAGGATCTTCATCATGTATAATCTCATACCGGGCTCTTTTTAAAGCTTCTTCTATATATTCAGTTATCAACTTTCCTATGCATTTTCCAGTTAACGGAGCAGCAAGAATAGTATCGAGACGATCAGCGCTGCGATAGCAGTTATAATGATTTCCCAATGCTCGGACCAGAGAACTGCTAACCAGCTCCTGCCGTGGGTTTTCTTAAAACTTTCTGCCAGTTTGCTGGTGGTTTTCCGGATATTCTTAGGGTTAAGTTTCATTCATCACACAAATACTATGCACTCTGTGCAATACTTTTACGAAGAGACATACCATTCATATGTCTTTCTTATACCGTCTTTGAGGCTTATCTTCGGCTGCCAGCCCAGGGCTTTTATCTTCGAGACATCGAGCAGCTTTCTCGGCATTCCATCAGGCTTTGTTAAATCAAGGTCTATTCTACCCTTAAATCCGACGGTCTCTGCCACCAAATCTGCAAGCCCTTTTATAGTTATGTCACTCCCTGTGCCTATGTTCACGAATTCACCAATTTCTCTGTGACTATGATTCTCCATGAGGAATACACAGGCATCAGCAAGGTCATCAACATAAAGGAACTCCCTGTAAGGCCTTCCACTTCCCCACAGTTTGACATACTCTGGAGTGACTCCAAGCTCTTTAAGGATAAGGTCAATATCGAGGTTAAGGTTGAGGTTGAGATTAAAACCGAGAGGATACTTTTGCAAATCCTTCTTTATTGCATCATATCTTTTTTCATGAAGTAATTGAGCAAGATGGAACTTTCTTATCAGGGCCGGCGGAACATGTGCTGTTTCCAGATTAAAATTATCATGTGGGCCATATAAATTTGTCGGCATTACTGAGACAAAGTCAGACCCATACTGCTCGTTATAATACCGGCAAAGTTTTATTGCGGATATTTTTGCAATGGCATACGGTTCGTTCGTAGGCTCAAGCAGGCCCGTCAGCAGATAATCCTCTTTCATTGGCTGGGGAGCAAGTTTCGGATATATACAGGATGAGCCGAGGTTGAGCAGTTTTATTACACCATTTTTATACGCAGAATGTATGACATTCGCAGCGATCATAATGTTGTCATAAATAAACTCAGCCTTGTAGGTGTTGTTTGCAAGGATACCGCCAACCTTTGCCGCAGCAAGGAAGACATAATCAGGTTTTTCATTAGCAAAAAAGTCCCCGGTATCCTTCTGTATTCTCAGGTCAAGCTGTTTGGAAGTCTTCGTAATAAGGTTGGTAAACTGTTTTTCCCTGAGTTTTCTCAGGATTGCCGAACCAACCAGCCCGCGATGCCCGGCAACGTATATCTTAGAATTTCGATCCATTCTTTATCTCAATCAGGTAAAGGTACAGGTAAAGGTAAAGAAATATGGAACATTATTTTTTCTTTACCTTTACCTGTACCTGTCTTTATATCTGTCTTTTTCAACACCTTTCCCTTATCTTCTCGTATTTTGCGAAGTCGTGTTTGGTGTAAGTAAAGCCTTTCTTTTCGCATATCTTTATGCCTTTACCGACCGGCTTCAGACCTATGAGCTTCATATCATAATCAACCATTATTTTTACGAGTTCATTGAATGTTGTCCTCGGCTCCCATCCGAGTTTCTCTCTGGCTTTTGTGATATCAGCCTTTAAGAAATCCACCTCGGTAGGCCGGAAATATTTTGGGTCTATCTCAATAAGTAGGTCTCCGACCTTAAAGGTTGAGGTTAAGGCTGAGGTTAAGGATTTGATAATACCCTTACGGTTTACGCCGCTTCCTTTCCATTCTATCTCGATACCGACATAGCCAAAGGCCTCATCGAGAAATTCTTTTACTGAGTGGCTTTCGCCGGTGCCGATAACATAGTCATCCGGTTCATCCTGCTGCAATATCAGCCACTGGCATTCTACATACTCAGGTGCAAAACCCCAGTCTCTCTTTGCTTCGATATTGCCCAAATAAAGCTTTTTCTGTTTTCCTGCGAGCATGTTTGCCAGGGCACGGGTAATCTTCCTGGTAACAAAGGTTTCACCTCTTCGGGGTGATTCATGGTTGAAGAGAATGCCATTGCAAGCAAACATCTTGTAGCCTTCACGATAATTTATCGTCATCCAGTAGGCATAAACTTTCGCAGCTGAGTATGGACTGCGGGGATAAAAAGACGTGTTTTCATTTTGAGGCGGAGGGCTTGCACCGAACATCTCTGATGAAGAAGCCTGATAAAATCTGGTTTTTATCCCGCTTCGCCTGACAGCATCGAGCAATCTTGTCGTGCCGAGGGCAGTTATATCTCCGGTATATTCCGGCATATCAAAACTCACCTTCACATGACTCTGAGCCCCAAGATGGTAAATCTCATCCGGCCTGATGTTATAGATTATATTTGCAAGCTGCCCTGAATCCGATAAGTCACCATATTGTAAAAACAGCCGCGTCCCCGGTAAATGGGGGTCTCTGTATATATGATCTATCCTGCCGGTGTTAAAAGCGCTTGACCTGCGGATTAACCCATGCACTTCATAATCTTTTGATAAAAGCAGTTCCGCAAGGTACGAACCGTCCTGACCGGTTATTCCAGTTATTAATGCCCTTTTCATTATCCTTTAGTCCTCCCATAAACATCATCTAATCTCACGATATCGTCTTCGCCAACATATTCCCCGTTCTGAACCTCAATTATCTCCAAAGGTACCTTGCCCGGGTTTTGGAGCCTGTGAAGGGTTGATTTTGGTATATATACTGATTCATTTTCATGAACAAGTTTATCAAGATCGCCGATTGTTACCTTAGCCGTTCCCTTTACTATCACCCAGTGTTCTGACCTGTGATAATGCATCTGAAGGCTCAATCGCTCCCCGGAATTGACAACTATCCTTTTGATCTTATAGCGTTCACTTTCTTCGAGAACCGTATAACTTCCCCACGGACGATATGTTGTTACATGCTCTGATGCCTCTTTTCTGCCACCTTCTTTTAACCTATTTACGATTTCCTTTACTTTTTGTGTTTCTCCCTTTTTGGCGACCAAAACTGCATCATCTGTGTCTATTATGAGACAATCTTCAAGCCCTATTGTTGTTATCAGCCTTTTATTGCTCATCACAAAGGTATCCTTTGTATCCATCATAATAACATCGCCCATTTTGATATTACCCATCTCATCTTTATCTACCACATCATAGAGCGAGTCCCATGAGCCAATGTCATTCCAATATACATCGAGTGGCATGACTACGATCCTTTCTGATTTCTCAGCCACAGCATAGTCTATGGAGATGTCCGGCATCTTATGAAAGTTTGCAACCATCTCTTCAAAGCTCATATCCATCATACCCCTGATATCCGGCGCATATCTTTCAAACTCTTCCATCATCGTGCGTATACTGAATGTGAACATGCCGGAATTCCAGTAGTAACTCCCTTCATTTACATACTGCCCGGCGGTATCAATATCAGGCTTTTCTGTAAATTTCTCGACTTCGAAGTATTCTTGACTCTTTGCTCTTTGCTCTTTGCTCTTTGCTTTGATATAGCCGTACCCGGTCTCGGGTCTTGTAGGTTTTATGCCGAATGTTACGATATGGCCTTTCCCGGATATCTCCTCAGAAAGCCTTACATATTCAGCAAATCTGTCAGGAGGTTTAATAATATGATCTGCGGGAGAGATGAATATTATCTCGTCTTCGTTGCACCCAAGTTTTTCGATGCAGTATTTCATGCCGAGGGCTATTGCCGGCGCTGTATTCCTGCCGACAGGTTCAAGGATGATATTATTGACCTGTGGCTGGTTAAGGAGAATGGAATTGAGATCAGTCAGAACATGGAATTTATATTCATTGTTTGTCATGACGATCATATTTTCAGCAGATACAACTCTCAGGAGCCTTTCCGCGGTTTCCTGCAGGAGAGATTTATTGGTATTCAGCTTAAGGAATTGCTTTGGATAGTTTTTTCTGCTTAATGGCCAGAGCCTTGTGCCCGAGCCCCCCGCAAGTATAAGAGCCTTCATAAATTCTCCCTTCTTGGTAAAAAGTATGGAGCAAGAAATTTTATATCATTATATTTCATATTAGCGCTTACTGCCTACTATTTACTCCTTACTGACTTTTTTAAGTTCATTTTCCAAAAAGGATCTGTATTGATTCAGGGACTCTTCATCTTCTGCCTCGAAGCGCATTACGATGACCGGCTGGGTGTTGCTCGACCGGACGAGGCCCCATCCCTTTTCAAACACAACCCTTGCGCCATCGATATCATAGATTTTTTTTATGGGGATTGGACCATTGCTCAACAAAGCGTATTCTTTACATTTATTCACCAATAGTTCTACAATTTTCTTCTTCCGGTCATCGTGGCAGTCCAGCCGTATCTCAGGAGTGTAGACCATGCGGGGGATGTCTGAAAGCAGTTCGTTAATCCCAAGACCTGAGATTTTCATAATCTCAATGAGACGGAAAGTCGTATAGATAGCATCATCATAACCATAATAATCATCTCCGATAAAGATATGGCCGCTGAATTCACCTGCAAGAGGTGCAGCTTCCTTCCTCATCTTGTCTTTTACCAGGGAGTGTCCTGTCTTCCACATTATCGGAACTCCACCATGCTTCTCTATATCATCAAACATCAGCTGTGAACACTTAACATCTCCAATGACAGTTGCACCCGGCTTTCTTTTCAGGATATCTCTTGAAAGTACTATCATTAGCTGATCGCCCCATATGATATTGCCGGAACTATCAACAAGCCCTATTCTGTCGGCATCCCCATCGTATCCGACACCAAAATCAGCCTTTTGCTCTTTTGTTATTCTTATGAGATCTTTGATATATTCAACAACAGTCGGATCCGGATGGTGGTTGGGGAACCGTCCGTCAGGTTCACAGTAAAGGGGGATGACTTCACATCCCATCGCAGCTAAAATCTCAGGAGCCACGATACCGGCTGTGCCATTTCCTGCATCAACCACAACCTTCAAACTCCTGTAATCCTTACCGGATAAATAGGAAAACCTGTTCAGCATGGAGTCTCTGTATGCAGTGGCTATATCATAGCGCTCAACCTGCCCCTGACCCGCTATCTCAGTAAGCACATTTTTTTGCATAATCTCTTTGACTCTCTGGATCTCCTCACCGAATATAGTTTCTTTTCCTATACTCATTTTGAAACCGTTATATTCAGGCGGATTATGGCTTCCAGTAACCATAATACCGCCATCAAGATTCAGATGATGAATAGAGAAATATTGCAAAGGTGTCGGACAGAGACCTATGTCATATACGTTGATTCCGGTTGATATGATTCCTCTCATAATATTTTTTGCAAGGGCTTCTGAACTCAACCGCACATCCCGTCCCACACTTACCAGTTTTGCAGAAGGATTTGTTTTTCTGAGGAGGACAGAAAAAGCCTTTCCGAGCGAAAAAGCAAAATCCTCATCAAAGTCTTTTCCAACTACACCACGGATATCATATTCCCTGAAAATTCTATCGCTAAACATACAAATTATAGGTTAAAGTTAAAATTGAGTCCTTTTCTTATACTTAGAGTCTGTGTATAAAGTAAATATTTTACACCCTCCCCAACCCCTCCCCTCAAGGGAGGGGCGTATTATAGTCCCCTCTTGAGAGGGGTGTAGGGGTGTGTAATCCCTCTCCCTTGAGGGGAGAGGGCAAGGGTGAGGGTGTTAAACAGTTAATACACAGACACTACTTAGCCTCAGCCTTAACCTTATATTTTCCTTTTCACCCATTCCACATTATCCAGATACCACTTTACTGTCTTCTCAATACCTTCTGAAAATTGCACCTTCGGCTCCCAGCCGACCTCCCGGCGTATCTTATCTGAATTCAGCGAATATCTGAAATCGTGCCCTAACCTGTCTCTTACAAATTCTATTAAGTCTTCTGTCTTCCCTAATATCTTCAAGATGGTTTTAACAACATCTATATTTCTCTTTTCTTCTCCGCTTCCGACATTATATATTTCACCTGCCCTGCCCTTCTCCACTGTTTCAAATACTGCCTCTGCACAGTCAGATACAAACAGCCATTCTCTCACATTTTCACCCTTTGCATAAACAGGAACCTTCTGATCATTCAACGCTTTCAGTATCACGACCGGAATAAGTTTTTCCGGATACTGCCATGGCCCGTAGTTATTCGATGGTCTGATTGTTATGACAGGCAGGCCATACGTCCTGTGATATGCCCTTCCGAGCATATCAGCAGATGCCTTGCTTACAGAGTACGGCGAACTTGGATTAAGCGGTGTTGTCTCATAAAACTGGCCTTCTTCCTCGAGATCACCGTATACCTCATCTGTTGAGATATTTATAAATCTTTTAATCTCATGCTGTCTTGCGATGTCGAGAAGTACCTGGGTCCCTTTTATATTGGTATCAAGGAAAGGAGAGGCATCGAGTATGCTCCTGTCAACATGGCTTTCTGCTGCCCAGTGGACAATGATATCAGGTCTTTCTTTTCTGAAAACTTCCCCGACAGATCCTCTGTCTGTTACATCGACCTTATAAAAGGTTATCTTCCCTTCTGCATTCTTTAATCTCTCTATATCTCCTGCGTAACTGAGCTTATCGACAACTGCTATCTCATACCCTCTTTCCACTCCCTGCCTGACAAATTCGCTCCCGATAAACCCGGCGCCGCCTGTTGCCAAGAGCCTTCTCATCAGATCTCCTCTTTTTCGAACATCAGTTCAACATATCTCCCTATCCCGACTTTCCAGTCAGGTATGGTAACATTTAATTCTTCCGAAAGCTTCAGATTTGACATTGCAGAGAAGAACGGCCTTTTTGCGGGGACAGGAAATGATTCTGAACTTACCGGCAATATCAGGTTGTCGAGACCAAGCCTTTCTATATAATAACGTGCGACTTCGTATCGTGAGGCATACCCGCTGTTGGTCATATGATAAACTCCCCTCATCCCTTTGCTGATTGCCAGCATTGTGAGGCTTACGATATCCTTTGTAAAAGTAGGCACCGAGATCTGGTCATAGACGATTTTCAGTACCCTGTTCTTTTTTGCCCACTCCAGTAACTTATAGAGAAAGTTCTGCTTACCTTCTCCAAATACCCAGCTCACTCTAAACAGCAAAAAATTATCTGTTTCCTCTCTTAAAAACGTTTCGCCAAGCAACTTCGTTTTTCCATAACTGTTAATCGGAATCGGCGCATCTTCCTCTGAGTAGAAATCCTTCTTTTCACCGTCAAATACATAATCACTGCTGAAGTGAATAAGGAGGGGATTGTTCTTTTTGCACATAGAGGCCAGATTTTTTACTCCCAGTGCATTTACCTTATATGCAGTATCAAAATCTTCTTCAGCCTTATCAACAAAATTATATGCGGCACAATTCAGAACAATGTCGGGCGTGTATTGAGAGAAGGCTGTTTTTATGCTGTCAGGATCGGATATGTCCAGTTTTTCTCTCTCAAGAGCTGTCACCTGATATTCATACTCTTTTAATGATTTCTGGAATTCTTTCGCAAGCTGGCCGTTTGCACCTGTGATAAGGATTTTCATATTAAAATAACCATACCTATATTATCATTTGTTTTTTCAGGAATCATTTCCCATTTTTTGTCATTCTGGCTTGTCCAGAATCCTTTTTCTTATCTGTCATTATTAAAGCCTGTAGCTCAGAAAGATTCTCGCCTCGTCCCGAATGCTTTCGGGATGAGGTGACCAGACAAGCTGGAATGACATTTATCAAAGTATAATTTCAAATAGTGTGCTGCGTTATTCAGGTTAAACTGGGTACTCAAAATTATTATCAGCATCCCTCAATAACGGATGCTTCATATCTTTTTCAGAGAGGACAGGGTTACTGACCGGCCATTGGATATTGATATCAGGGTCATTCCAGATAATGCCCCTGTCATCCGCCTGAGAATATTCTCCTGTGCACTTGTATACAACATCAGCTGATCCGCTGAGAACAACCAAACCATGTGCAAAGCCGGGCGGGACATAAAGCATTCGATGATCCTCTTCAGAGAGTTCCACCCCGTCCCAGCGTCCGAATGTGGGTGAACCTTTTCTTATATCGACTGCCACATCAAAGATATTGCCTCGTACACACTGAACCAATTTACCCTGTGCATGCGGATCCTTCTGGTAATGTAGCCCCCTTAAGACTCTGTGTGCTGACCTCGAATGATTGTCCTGGACAAATTGCTCACGTATCCCTATGTTGAGAAAATCTGAATATTTATATGTCTCCACGAAAAACCCTCTCGCATCCGCAAAGATTCCGGGTTCGATGAGAATGAGATCGGGGATTGAGAGACGCTTGAAAGTAAAAGGCATCGCTAAATTGCATAGAGCATAGAGCATAGAGCATAGAGTAACAAGCAAATGACAACTCTTTTCTTTACCAATTTCATACTTTGCTCCCTGCGCTATGCTCTTTGCACTATGCTCATTTGATGAGCCTCATTAGATATTTACCGTAATCGTTGTGGTTTAAATGCTGGGCGAGTTTTGCCAGCTGATCTTTATCAATATATCCTAATTTGTATGCAATCTCTTCAATGCAGGCTATTTTCAGGCCCTGCCTCTTTTCAATTGTAGCTATAAATTCTCCTGCTTCCAGAAGACTCTCATGGGTTCCTGTATCGAGCCATGCATATCCCCTTCCGAGGAGTTCAACCCTGAGTTCCCCTCTTCTGAGATATTCCCTGTTCACATCTGTTATTTCGAGTTCTCCCCTACGTGAAGGCTTCATGCTCTTTGAAATATTTATTACCTGATTATCATAGAAATACAGACCTGTCACTGCATATTTTGACTTCGGCGATTTTGGTTTTTCCTCGATTGACAAGGCATTCCCCTCCTGATCAAACTCAACGACGCCGTATCGTTCAGGGTCATTAACATAATAGCCGAATATTATTGCTCCGCCCTTTGTGTCTATATTGTGTGTTGCCTTTTTAAACAGCTCGGTAAGACCGTGACCATAAAAAATATTGTCACCCAGCACAAGACAGACATTATCACTGCCTATGAATTCTTCACCTAATATAAATGCCTCAGCAATGCCGCCCGGATGAATCTGTTCCTTATAGGAAAAATTGAGCCCCAAATGAGACCCATCGCCGAATATATTCTTGAACCTCGGCAGATCCTGAGGGGTTGATATTATGAGGACATCCTTTATTCTTGAAAGCATGAGCGCTGATAAAGGATAGTAGATCATGGGTTTATCGTATATAGGCAAGAGCTGCTTGCAGACCCCTATTGTCACCGGATAAAGCCTTGTCCCGCTCCCGCCTGCTAAGATAATACCTTTCATGACCTCGCTATTTTAGCTGACAAGCTGACAAGCTGGCAAGCTAAAGAAGACAGGCTACCGCCATTCATGTCCAATTCGGTCATGTCCTTTGAAAACACTCTCATGTTGTAACACACAGTTAAAAAAACCAGGTACAGGCACAGCTAAAGATATAAAATTAATTTTCCCTTATTTCTGTACCTTTACCTCTACCTTTCTTCTGTATCTATCTCTGTCTTTGCCTTTACTTCAAGCTACTGCCAAAAAATAACTGTCAAGTTCGAGTCTGCATTGTATTGTTTCAAGCAGTATCATTACTCTTTCATGGCCTTTGATCTCTTTTTCAAAAATGCCATAAAAATCTTTGAAGGGTCCGTCCTTAATCAGAACCTTGTCGCCGTTCTTAAAAGTGGAGGGTTTAATAACGATGAGGTTATTGTCTTCTATCCCATCCTTTATTACATTTACAACCTCATCCTGGACTACTAAAGGGTTCTTTTTACCGACAACATACCTTACACCCCTTGTGTAGGTTATGAGATGAGAGTATTTGTCTTTATCGAAGTTTGCAAAAAGGTAGCATGGGAAGAGAGGCTCTATAACATCAGTCAGCCTGTTGCGTTTGAATTTTCTGAATTTGATTTTTGGATTAAGGACTTCAAGCCCTATATTTTGCAGTAGAAAAGCTACAGAATCTTCCTTCTTAGGTTTTGTATAAACAGCATACCACATTATCTATTAATTATAATATTTTTCATACAAAACCTGCATGTTTTACATTAATTCATTACCGATAAACTACCGGCAGTCAGAATATACACAGGCTAAAGCCTGCGGCTACCATTGCGACACATCCTCTTTATTGGGGAAACTTTTGTTTTCAATACCGATAAACTATCGGCAGTCAGACTCCTCAGGTACCCTCAAACCCGATTGTTACTTTTTCTCCCTCAATGATAACAGGCACTTTCCTGACCCCGTCTGAGAGTTTCAACATCTCTTCCAATTTGTTGCTGTCTGCTTTCACATCGATATAGGTTGCTTTTTCTCCGTACGCCGACCTGGCCTTGTCTGTAAAAGGTCAGCCTGCCTTGCCATAAATAATAACTTTTTCTGCCATAATGGCACCTCCAGATGGTATGTTTTTTCTTCCCGGCTACTTCCCCATTAAATACCGCTCAGGGTTTGCGGTTATACAATTCATTATAACACCCTCATCATAACCTGTTTGAATGAGTCTCTGTGCCGATTCAGCAACTGTCATGCTGCCGCCTAAGAGTATGCCATGAATATCGGCAACGCTTTTGTTCTGAGGGAGAGTTTTTGTCTCTCTTACCGTATCTGAGATTATGATTATTCTGTCATGATTTTTTGTTTTGAAAATCAGTTCAATTGTCTTTTCATGGAGATGAAAAGGGTCTGCAATTATTTCAATGTAGATATCCTGATTCAAAAGGCCGAATCCGGCAATCCCGGGTTCCCTGTGATGAAAACCCCGCATTGCATTGAATATATGTGTGATCCCCCTGGCGCCTGCATAAAAACCAGCCTCAGCCTCTGCATATGTTGCATCGGAATGACCCATGCTGACAATGATGCCTTTATCAGAAATCGTCCTGATGAGTTCAACAGATCCCCTTATCTCGGGGGCAACCGTTATGATCTTTACCATATCTTCAAAGCCTTCAATGAGTTTACAAAAGTTGTATTCATTGCCTTCAGCAAAGGAATCAGTGTTCAGAGCGCCGGATTTTACAGGATTGAGAAATGGTCCTTCAAGATGGATCCCTGTGATTTTTGACTGCAGTGAGCCGACTGCTGAGTCCTGAATCACCATCGCCTTTTTCACCGTATCCATGTTTTCCCTCATTGCATTTATTGGAGCTGGATATATGGTTAGAAGGATTTCTGATACCCCAGAAGAACCTTGTATCTCGGCAATCTTCAGGATATCTTGTATAAGATTTACCCTTGTATCATAACCGCCTATGCCATGGGTATGTATGTCTATGATCTTCATTGAAATTATCATAGCACATAAGACATATGATCACAGACAGAATCTATTTAGAGTCTGTGTATAAAGTAAATATTTTAACACCCTCCCCAACCCCTCCCCTCAAGGGAGGGGCGATTTTAATACCCTCTCCCTCGAGGGGAGAGGGCAAGGGTGAGGGTGTTAAGCAGTTTATAAACAGAATCTATTTAGTATAATGATAACTATGTATGCAAGGCATATTGAACTGGGCAAGTTCAGTGAGGATGGATTGGATCGGATCATCCGCAAAGGATCTGAAATCATGGATGTCGCAAAGCGTATTGACTTCCTTTCAACACAGTTCCTCGATATAGATTATGCTGAGTCAACCTTAATCGGTGACAAAGATACTCCTGAGGTTTTTGTCATCAATCTCAGGGGAGTCGATTGTCTTACCTTTGTTGAATATATCGAGGCAATGCGCCTGTCAGATTCCTTTTCTGCATTTGAATCCAACTTGAGAAAGGTGAGATATAAATACGGGATAGTAGAATTTGCTAACAGAAATCATTTTTTCACAGACTGGATAGAGCACAATGCAGAATTCGTTGATGATATTACAGAAGATATCAGCGGACAGAATGCGGTAAAGGTTCAGAAAACGCTTAACGAGAAAGAGGATGGTTCATATTTTATTGCTGGAATTCAACCGGTGCCGGGAGAGATTATATATATACCTTCGGATTCAATCGACGATTCTGTTTTAGGCAACCTCCGGACCGGTGATTATGCCGGGATATATTCACCATTGAAGGGATTGGATGTATCACATGCAGGAATTATCATAAAAAAAGATAATTCCCTGTATCTGAGGCATGCCTCATCTCTTCGGGAATACCGAAAAGTAGTCGATCAGGATTTTAAGTATTATATGACCGGCAAACCCGGCATAATCATGTTTAGACCTAAAAAAATATAGCAGATTATGCTATACATTGTATTATTGTGTTTGACCAGCCTCAATTTTAAAATCTGAAATCACATTGCGCAGCCACCACAAGAGCAATAATCCCGGCAGGGCAGTCAGAAAAGTCACAAAAAAGAAACTTGTCCAGCCGATTGACTCTACGAGAAATCCGGATGTCGGGGATATAAAAATACGTCCGAGCGCTGCAAGTGATGAAAGAAATGCATACTGTGTTGCGGTATAACGGTGGTTGCACATAGCCATGAGAAGTGAGACAAATGCCGCTGTTCCCATGCCTCCAGTAAAGTTTTCAAAAGCTACAGCGAAAATGAGCATGCCGTAGCTTTTCCCAAACCATGCAAGCGCCATGAACGAAAGATTGGATATCGCCTGCAGCAGCCCGAATATCAGCAGAGAGCGAAAAAGCCTGAGACGCACCATTAAGGCTCCTCCCAACATTGCACCGATAATCAGAGATGCAAACCCGAGCCCCTTATTAATAGTACCGACTTCGCTTACAGAAAACCCCATCCCCCTGATAAGAAATGCAGTGGTCAGGGCCCCTGCATAGGCATCTCCCAATTTATAAAGGATAATGAGCAATAAGAGTAACCACGCAGAGTTTCTCGAAAAATAATCCGTCATGGGACCCCACACAGCTTCCTTCATGCTTTTGGGAGGGATCACCTGCGCTGCAGGTTCAGGTGCGAAGAGCGTTGAAAGTATCCCCATTCCCATCACCCCGGCTATTAATAAATAGGTATTCTGCCATCCGATATGGTCGGACAGAACAAGGGCCAAAGCTCCGGAGACAAGCGTTGCGATCCTGTATCCCATGACAAATACAGCAGCGCCAACTCCTCTTTCCTCTTCGCGCAGGACATCGGTACGGTATGCGTCAATTACAATGTCCTGAGAGGCAGACATGAAAGCTACAATTAAAGCAATGGCCGCCAGGAACAACGGGGCATGCTGCGGAGAACTGAATCCCATTGCAGCAATCCCTATGACAAGACTGAGCTGTGTAATTAGTATCCAGCCGCGGCGCCTTCCCAGCCAGGGTGGTACAAAACGGTCCATCAGCGGCGACCAGAAAAATTTCAGCGTATACGGCAACCCTACTAATGCGAATATGCCGATAGTGCGCAAATCCACCCCTGACACAGCCATCCACGCCTGTAAAGTCCCGCCGGTCAGGGCCAAAGGAAGGCCTGATGAAAAACCAAGGAATGTTATAACCGCAATCCGTTGGCTGGTAAATACTTTGATATAAGGGGAGATGTCAAATTTCAAAGCTATGCTCCGGAAATTATTTCTGCCATAGTTTCGGTCAATATTATAGCAGGTACAGGAGACAGTTTCCCTGGCGTTTCTGTGCGGGAGCAAGTTTGCAACTTGCTCCTGTCTATTTCGATGCAATAACTGTTGAAAATTAAGGGGTTCAGGTCAGAGACACTGAACCCGCAATAAAGTGAACTCTATTTTATCCGGTAATCCCCCTTTGCCCCCTTTGGTAAAGGGGGATTACTCAATGAATATTTATGCAACATTTAGGATAACTTTACTTATTCATAATAAAAATTATATTCTTTTTTATAAATTTTCTTATTAAAATAAAAAAATACGGTATGTTAAAGGGTATGCTGATTTCCGGGAAACGTTTTATCTATTCTGCAAGGGTAGCAA
>JBAQLU010000005.1:0-1659 GCA_049302065.1 Thermodesulfovibrionales bacterium | reverse complement strand
GTCCTAAAACGGTTGTTTTCAACCATTCCCGTTCTCCTTGGGATATCACTTCTGCTCTTCTTCATGCTTCGAATGCTACCAGGTGATCCAGCCCAGGTGCTTGCCGGGCAGATGGCATCTCAAGAGGATATCAAGAACATCCGTCAACAGTTGGGTCTCGACAAGCCGATCTTCGTTCAATATGGGATCTTCCTCAGCCGACTGGCCAAGCTTGATCTGGGACGGTCTGCCCGGACCCAGAACCCTGTGATCAAAGAGGTGTGGGCCCGGCTTCCCAATACGATGCTCCTTGCGGTCACAGCCATTAGTCTTGCCTGCCTCTTTGGTATTCCGGCCGGGATTATTTCTGCTGTGCGACCCTATACCTGGATCGACTATTTATTCACCTCGATGGCCCTTTTTGGCATTTCCATGCCCGTCTTCTGGCTTGGGCTGATGCTGATTGTGATATTCTCAATAATACTTCAATGGCTTCCGGCAGGAGGCACCGGCGGTTGGAAGCATATCGTTCTTCCGTCATTTACCCTGGCTGCTTTTGTGGTCGCCTTCATCACCCGTATAACCCGCGCCAGCATGATCGAAACCCTTTCTCAGGATTACACCACCACGGCCCGGTCCAAGGGACTTAAAGAGCAGGTGGTCATCGTCAAACATGCGCTGAAAAATGCCCTCATCCCGATCATTACAGTGGTTGGTCTTCAGTTCGGGCTTCTTCTGGGCGGCGCGGTTCTAACCGAAACAGTCTTCGCCTGGCCAGGTTTAGGCCGGCTTATTGTGGACTCCATCCTGGCCCGCGATTACCCGGTTATCCAGGGAACAATCCTCATCTTCGGACTCCTTTACATTCTGGTCAACCTGGTGGTTGATCTGCTCTATGCTTATATAGATCCAAGAATTCGGTATGCATGAGACGATCCAAACCCAAGTGATAAGGAATCCGCATCGTCAGGCTGACAGCCAGCTCAGGCGTAAGTGGGCAAAGCTCAGGCGAAACAAGGCGGCCCTCTTCGGTAGCATCCTAATATTGATTTACCTCATCACCGCACTGCTGGCCCCGATCCTCTTTCCGGGCAATCCCTCGGCTCCGAATCTCATGAAGTCACTGGAGCGACCCTCTATGGAGCATCCATTGGGCACGGACGAACTGGGCCGCTCTATTTTGGGCCGGATCATATATGGGTCCCGGGTGTCCTTACTGATTTCCATTGGAGTCGTCTTTGTGGGGCTACTTGTCGGCGTTCCTCTTGGACTCATGTCCGGATACTACGGAGGCAAAGTCGATTTCGGCATACAGCGCGTGACTGACACGATGCTTGCCTTCCCAGGCTTTCTCTTGGCCTTATCACTGGTGGCCGTCTTGGGGGTGGGACTCAAAAACACGATCATCTCGGTTGGCATCAGCATGGTGCCCATCTACATTCGCCTGGTGCGGGGCTGCACCCTTTCGGTAAAAGAACAGACTTATGTCGAGGCGGCCAGGGCAATGGGCACCCGGGATGTGACTATCCTGATCAGGCACATCCTGCCCAATGTCATGGCCCCCATCACCATTCAGACAAGCTTGGGGATGGGCACAGCCATTCTCTTCGCGGCGGGATTAGGTTTTCTTGGCCTAGGCGTTCAGCCACCCACACCCGAGTGGGGTGCGATGCTCGGCTC
>JBAQLU010000004.1:0-3862 GCA_049302065.1 Thermodesulfovibrionales bacterium | reverse complement strand
TTTTATTCATTAACTAAATATTCACCTTTCAGCAAGCGAAGCATCATAATAAGCTAAACGTTCGACTATCCGCTCTGCTGCTTTCCCATCGCCATATGGATTAACTGCTTTAGACATCTTTTGATATTCAGTATTCAGTATTCAGGGTCAGACTTGACTATTGACATTTGCAAGTAAATAAGTTGGTGAGCTAACTGGATTAATAAGCTTTATAGATATTATCATGGTGATCGAAGTCGAAAAGCGTTTCCTTAACGGCAAGCTTATACACTATTTCAGTCCGTATCTCTTCTCGAAGTCATCAACGATAATTGACCTCTCCAGATCGACATCTCTCATTCGTAAAATAAAATCTTCACGTAACTCCGGCTCCTCGGAATACATGATTGAACACCCGCATTCCAACGCCGAGGCAATAATAATACAATCCCAATAGGAAAACTTATATTTCCTCCTTATGCCCCATCCTGTCTTTATTGTCTGTATTGTTGTGGCCGAAATGTTGTAGAGTCTGATGATTTTTTCCATAATCGTTTCTATCTCTTTCTCCTCGACTGTATGCTTTAGCAGGGCAACATAGACCTCATTGACTACCTGTGTGCTGATGAAGAGATAATTTCCCTTGAGCGATTCCATGAGCTGCAGGGCCTGAGCATGCCTCGAACTGCCATTTTCCAGAAGTGAATATACCAGAACGTTAGTGTCGAGAAATACTCTATCGTTCATGCAACTCCTCTCTGGAAAGTTTCTTAATACGCCGTACCTTTACAGGTTGAAGAAAAATGCCGGGCATTCTTGTAAAAAGCTTCAACTTCTCCGAATCATCAAAGAACGTAACTGTTATTGCTGCTTTTTTTACGACAGGTTTTTCACGCAGCGTGATCTTCCCTTTCTCGTAAATTCCCTCTATAGTCCTGTTCATTGTTATGCCTCCATATCTTCTATTTTTATTAGTATATCAAATTGTCATGCAATCCGTTATAAACCGCCATAACCATTCCAGTCCGTTTCTGCCGATTATACCAACCCTTTCTCCCTGTTTGATTTCAAAGGAGACATCTTTTAAAGCCCAGAAATCTTCCTTAGAATCAGTGAAAGGTAAGTCAGAAGACTGTGAACGGTGAAAAGTGAAAGGTGAAAAGATCTTCGAGCCAAAGGACTTAAACTTGTTGGCCAGTACATCACGGAGGGCGGTGTAGCGCTCCTGCCTTTGATGGGAGATGATGTACTTTTTGGAAAGGTTTTCTACTTTAATTACAGACATATAGTTTGTTTAATTGTTAAACCGTTAAATTGTTGAGCTGTTGACCTGGAAGAGTGCCTCTTCCACACTTGAACAATTCCACGATTGAACATTCTCCGTGATTTATGAATTATTGAACTGTGATTTATATAACGCGTTCAGCTTATTGGAAAGCTCGTGAATTCTTGACCGCAGATCTTTATGGCTATCTTCCTGAATGAACCCCAACTCCTTTGCAATCAAAAGTTGTGAAGTAACCTCCATGAGAGAGCTATAGGCAATCTGATAGAAATTCGCCTTGTCCTTTAACCCTTTTCTGGCACTACCCTCAGCAATATTCGAGGCAACGGAAACTGCCGCACGGTTCATCTGCGAAACCAATCCAAACCGCTCTTCTGGAGGGAAGTTCTTTGTGATCTTGTACATTTCTATCGAAAACTCTTTCGCGAGTTTCCAGACGTCCAATTTCTCAAAAGCAAATAAGTAGTCCACAGTAAATCCTGTTTAAGAGTGTAAGTGTTGAGCTGAGTGTTCCACAACCCCAGAATTCTCCAAATGCACCAATTATACGATTTAACAATTTAACATTTCTCCAATTCAACCGCCTCTTGACGCTCCGCGTCAAATCACATCCGCAAAGGTGCGTTCTGTTTTACGGAAGTATCTGAGGCCGGACAGGAAGATAAGGAGTGTCAGACCGATCGACAGGAGGAATCCCGGCCAATACAAATGGATATTCTGTCCGAGGAGCGCCCACCGGAAACCGTCGATGACTCCGACCATTGGGTTTATCGAGTAGAGGAGACGCCATTTCCCAGGTATAATGCTGCTGCTGAAACCGACCGGTGAAACATAGAGTCCGAACTGGATGAAAAAAGGGACAACATAACGGAAATCGCGGTATTTCACATTCAGAGCTGCGATCCAGAGGCCGAAACCGAACGATGCTAATGATGCCAATATGAGGAAAAAGGGCAAAGTGATGATCCGCCAGTCAGGGAGGAACTGATACCACACCATGAGGGCTGCAAGGAAAATAAATGAAATGAAAAAATCCACCAAACTGACTATCACTGTGCTTACCGGCAGGATTATTCTCGGGAAATATACCTTGGAAAGCAGGTTCGCATTTCCAATGAGGGAATTGCTGCTTTCTGAAAATGAGTTGGCAAAGAACTGCCAGGGCAACAAGGCAACAAACACGAGTACCGGATAAGGCACTCCTTCGGATGGAAGTTTGGCCAGCTTCCCAAAGATGACAGTAAAAACAACCATGGTCAGCAAAGGACGTATCAGGCTCCAGGCGACTCCAATGACTGTTTGCTTGTAACGCACAAGGATATCCCGCCATGCGAGAAAATAAAATAACTCCCGGTAATGCCAGATATCCTTCCAGTATTGCCCTTCAGTTCGTCCGGCTTCTATAACTAATTCGGTTTGTACTTGATTATTCATACATTCTTTCTTTAAACCTGCTTAACCAAGGGTTCATTGAATTATGAGTTTATTAGGTTAATTGCGTTTATTCGATTTATTGCGGAAGATCACTATATCAAAGAAAGAATAAAGATCGAGAGCAAACAATAGGTTTATGCAAATATGAGACGACATCCTTTAGGTTCAGGCACAGGATCGCCAAATTCTTTTGCTGTGCACGCATGTTTGGGGTCAAACCTAAAATATTCATTTTATAATAAGAGTCATTGAGTCGTAGGGTTATAGGGTCATACAAATAGCCGACAAGCTGGCAAGTGATTATAAAGACCTCTTGGGGTCAGGTCTTGTTTCTTGATGTTTTCCTCAACAAATCTTAACGTATCACGGGTAGTATTCGGGGTCAGACTTGACTATTGACATGTATTGACATGAAAGGTGAATTGTTAAAGTTGGTTAGTCAGCTTTATGCTGCATATACTTCTTCACGAGCGATGCTCTTGGCCGCATATAAAAGCGCAGCTCTGATATCATCTTCTTTGATAAAAGGATAATCTTTTTTTAAATCATCAAAGGTTTGTCCATATGCAAGCTTCTCAACTATGATTTCCACGGTCAGGCGTGTCCCTCTGATAACCGGTTTTCCAAGCATTATCCTGTGATTTATTATTACCCTTTTAAGGAGTTCTTTTTCGTTCATTTCAAGTCCTCCATTGATATGAATCTAAACTTCTTCTCTGTTATTATAACAAAATGATTTAGTAGTTTATCTTTATGCTGTTGTAAAAGCTTTTTCATCAATTTAAGCTTGTCCTCTGCCTTTTGCCCTTTTGTTCTAATGAGGATTATTCCAGCAGAAATTTTTTTCTGCAGAAAGGTCAACTCTCCGAAGTCCTTGTCATTAGTTTTAAGAACTCTTTTTTCTTTATTTGCCAGCTTTAGAAGCTCTTCGTCATGGATTTCACAATTAAAATCCGGAACCCATTTTATGCCATATCCTTCTTCTGTAAGATAATTCACTATTACCTTTTCTATATTTACATCAGCTATAAATTTGATTTTATTCATTAACTAAATATTCACCTTTCAGCAAGCGAAGCATCATAATAAGCTAAACGTTCGACTATCCGCTCTGCTGCTTTCCCATCGCCATATGGATTAACTGCTTTAGACATCTTTTGATAT
>JBAQLU010000003.1:0-6539 GCA_049302065.1 Thermodesulfovibrionales bacterium | reverse complement strand
GAGTACGAATCAGTCTTTTACCGTACTTCACCCTACTCTGTACGGGCGTATGGGGAAGAGAGCGGTTGACAGGTCTGTTCTACAGTCCATACGCCGGGAAGCTGTTCAGGAAGATTTCCCATGTTCCGGAATTCGAAAAGGATCTCAAGAAGCTTGTCAAAAGGTTCACCTCACTTGAAGAGGATTTGCAGATTTTCATAAAGGTCGCAATGAACGCATTTCACAAACAGAACGTCGACAGCAAGGCGATCCTTCGCATCTCTGATCTCGGCATCAATTCACCCAAAATATATAAAGCCGGGAAGTTCGCCTGCAAGGCGCTGCAGGGGAAAGGTGCACACTCTGGGATAAGGATCATATATGCCTATCACGAAAAAGAGGACAGGATAGAGTTTATAGAAATTTATTATAAGGGTGACAGGGAGAATGAGGACAGGGAGAGGATATTGAGATGTTTTGGAAAGTGACCTAATGACTGGATCGCAGGCGAGACAATGTCTTCCATCGGGTGACCTTATCTGGGCTTTTTGTACAAGTCGTCGTGGTCAAGTATCCGAAGAAGGATAATTCCTCCGTTCCAGTCCGGGGCGCCAGAGCTTTGGTGGGCATTAGGGTCAATCGAGATGCGGTATCGTCTATCGACCCGAATGGACCAAGCAGTTGGATCATTGATGATCCTCTCGAGGTGCAACCCGGGGTGAAAGGGGTTGTCCTGAAGAAAGGCTAAGGCTTTGAGTATCTTCCCTTGAACAGGCTGGTTTGATACAAACGCATCAATGTCTTTGAGAAAAAGCTTAGTCGGCGTCAGTTCGGGCATTCTTTATCTTTTTCGCCAATAGTGCCGGCATTTTCACTGTGCCACTCTTGCGTGCCTCTGTGAGCTTTTTGAGCCCTTTTTCATTCAATTTCACAGTGGGATAAATCGCGACAGGCGTTAATACGATCGCTCCGCCCTCAAGAACTTCAATATCCATATGCGTTCCTGTATCGAGGCCCGTTTCCTTTCTAATCTTTGAGGGGAGATTGATGCTCCCTCTTTTATCAATTGTAACCAGCATGCCTATATCCTTTCTTTTCAATTAAAATAACAGGTTTTCAGCATATTGTCAATATGTCATTATGTCAATTGTGGTAAGGTATAAGATATAATCTAATAAAGACAGATCTTTTTTTGTTGCCTCCACCTGCAAGCATGCACCTCAATCACACGCCGAGAAATGATGATTATCATTCGTAAACAGCGAAGAAGTTCTTGCTTGAGAAACAGGTTGTCCCGCTTACTGAAATATGGGATGTGTCCCGAATGGTAAAAACATTTTCCCGTCGGACGTCCAGGAGCTTCTACAGGCGTTCTTTTCGGTTGGCTTCTTTGATGAATCCCTTCTGATTGGGAGCTGGGTAATGCCCCTGTATCAGGAAGCTTTCGGCATTTCTGAGGCTTTTCCAAACAGCTTTCACCAGGCTTTCTTGAAACTCTTGTCTTTACCAAAGCCGCCTTTCCCCCCGTGAAAGTCAGTTCTCGGGTGCTGGGGTATTGCTTCAGATACAGTGAGTGGTTTTCCCATAAATGGTTTGCCATTTAATCCTGAAACAGCCTTTTTGGCGTCATTCTCTGACCCCATCTCAATAAAACCAAACCCTTTAGTTTGTCTTATTTTTACTGATATAACTTCTCCGTAATCTGAGAAGAGATCCCTTATGTCTTGTTCCGTTGCATTTGAAATGTTTGTAACATAAATTCTTTTCCCCATTTCATCTCCTTTTTTTCTTAATTAAAAAATCCTGAGAGTTTAACGCTATCAGAACTATGTTAAGTTGTCAATTAAAAGAAGGGATACGATATCCCTGAAAAATATGTTGCCGATGAAAGTCGATAAATTTTGAATCAGGCAAAAAACGATTCGGCATTAATATTTTATTGTTTTCAAATTTCTTAAAAAACAACATGGTTGCATCGTTCCGCAGAATAGATTTTATTCTTTTCGAAAGAATTATTTTGTGATCGCTTGAAATTGTGATAAAACCTTTGTCGAATGCTTTATCGTGAAGAGCATTGAGACATAATCCATTCCTCGGGTTTAACCTATTCTTCTTATCTTGCGCCCAAGGGACTATATGACCGGCAACAAGGAGGTCAGGCACAGACAGACCGGTTATACAGCAGCTAAAATTATACGCAGCTAATACTGCCAGTCTAAAAAAATACTGATTAACTCTTACTCGTGTGACTCTCTCTTTTTCTTTTCCTTCTTTAGGCAGATCATCTAATAAGATACTTGCGGATTCCTCCAATTTTTTGCCTCTACGTTTGTGTCTTTCGGTGTGTCTTTCGGGGTCAGACTTGATTATTGACTTTTAAACTTCGAAGGAGCGAAGGCCGAATGCCTGTCTATCCTCAAGTGGGTCTGTGCACTATCGAGCAATTTAACCGTCGGGAATAAACGGCTTGCTCCTCTGTCTCTGTAACAATTTTCACTTGTACTTCACAGGATCAGCAGGATGCCTATCGGTATTGAGTACTGTGGAGAGTGTACAGTCGATGTTTCATTAGACGTTTAGTAAAGCGTTGCTTTCTCTGCGAAAGAGAGTGGAACATTGGCATAATAAAGCTCTTTATTAGGTGAACCTTAGTTTTATTTTCTTCTAATTCTAATCTTACCGGGTTCAAGAATAATAAGATTGCCCTTGAAATCAATTTCATCAAGGGTTTTAAATGCCTTGATTATCTGATTATTTAATTCTGAAGTGGATAATTCATTGGGGAAATGGGCAATAACAATTCCTGAGTGACTGCCAGTCGGAAAATGCAAGAGGTTTCCAAATCCCAGATCACCAGTTAAAATAACGGCCTTTTCATCTTGGGTGAATTGAAATATCTTATCGTCACTTTCTCCCCTTAAACCCAAATCCCGCACATCTAAAGACTCGTAACCCTCTGTCCTTAAAACCTTTGCTGTTGACCGAGGCATATCCTCGTCAATTATAAATTTGAGCATTTTAAGCTATGGCTCTGACTTCTTCATCTGATAGGCGCTTTGCTGCATAATCTAACGCAGCTAATATATCATCTCTATTAAGGTCATATTCGGTCATAACTTCTTCGTAAGTCATTCCACCGGCAAGTTTGCCGAGAATTAAATCTACCGGCACACGCGTCCCTTTAATCACAGGCTTACCAAACCGCACTTTATCGTCTATTGTAATTCTTGGAGCAATCTCCATGACTGATCACCTCCTACTAAATTATATCAGATTAAGGGTTTTAAAAATTTTGTTTGCCCATTCAGGCCATTCGTTGATTTTATTCAATTTTGTACAGGGCCTGCAGGGTCAGGTCTTGTTTCTTGCAATTGGCACATGGTTCGTGGTTCTGCCTTTGTAACAATTACCTCTTGTACTCCACAGAATGGTCCGGGTGATCAATAGCATTTGTTTCTGTGAAAAAGTGAATCAGGTATGAACCCGCAATTTATTTCTCCGTGTATCAGAGAATCCTGTTTGTTCTTTATCCTTGCAATTGTTACCAGATATACGAACTCATCAGGGTCAGGTCTTGTTTCTTGCAGTCGGAGCATGGTTCGCATTTAGTCATACCAAATGCAATAATAGCCGCAAATAGATTTCTTATCCTGTCATTGGTATTAAGCAGATGGGAATCTGCGGCAAAGCTTTTCGAAACAGTCAGCAGTACGGTCAGGAGTCAACACGCCTAAATAGAGTCTGTTTATAAATGCATGGAAAAATCCAAAGGTTGTTATTCCCGCAAGTGAAGCGTGTCGGGAATCCTTCTGTGAAGCCATCGGAAAGATTCCGGACAAGCCGGAATGACAAACAAACAACAAAAATGACGACTTTATAAACAGACACTAAGTATGGTCAAAAGGCCTTTCCTGATCAAAATCAGGCAGGTAATGGGCCTGACTTTCGAGTTTCTGTATAAAGGCGTTTCCCAGGCCAAGCTCAAGCGCATAGTCCGTGATCTCATCATATTCGTTTCCTGTGAGGGTCCGGTTTATCCCTGGGAAATCACGTGCCTTATATTGAGGAGAATACTGCGACATGATGCTGACGTGAATATCCGGAGACAGGTCTGTCAGAAAGCCGAGGCATTGCCGGCTGTTTTCCAGGCAGCCCGGCAACACAAGATGACGGACCAGCAATCCGCGCACAGCGATGCCATCATCATCCATTTCCAGGTGACCCGCCTGATTCAGCATTTCCCTGAGGACGCCGGGGACTATATCAGCATAGTCGTCTACATTAGAAAACTTTTCCCCGGGTTCATTTCCCAGATATTTGATATCAGGGATATAAATATCCACAAGGCCCCTGATCTGCCGGAGCGCATCCACTGAATCATAACCATTGGAGTTATAAAGAACTGGCACAACAAGCCCCTTTCCCTTTGCCAATTGAATGGCAGCTGCCATCTGAAAAATCATATGTGAAGGTGAAACAAAATTGATGTTATGAGCGCCTTCATCCTGAAGCCGCAGTATTTCAGATGCAAGCTCATCTGTAGTCAGAGTCCTGGTGCGGCCCTGCTGAAATTCCTGGCTGATCTGGTAATTCTGGCAAAACACGCAGCGGAGATTGCAGCCGCTGAAAAAAATGGTGCCTGAACCTCTTGTGCCGGAAATGGGGGGTTCTTCACCAAAATGAAGGCCTGCATGGGAAATCTGAATGCCGGAGCCGACCCTGCAAAAACCGGTTTCACCTTCAAGTCTGTTCACCCCGCATCTGCGCGGGCAACATTCACATTCTTCCAGCTGATCTGTTAATGAATGATTCATATATCTGTTTTTGCTTTTTGCTTTTATCAAGAATAAGCATAACTGGTTCACAAAATCGAAACTGAGATCACCACTTTCGTCAGGATATAGAAACCACACGATCTAATAGATCTCTCTTCTGCCTTTAAACTATTTACTTTGAGAACATTTTATACTAATTGAGTTGAATATCCAACTATTGCTTTTGGGTTTAATTGTGTCCATCAGTTAAAATATCTGCATGATACAGGTCAGCAACCTTTCCAAGGCATACGGCACTCAGGTCATATTCGATGACATCGGGTTTACGGTCAACGCAGGAGAACGTATCGGGCTTGTGGGCAGGAACGGCCATGGGAAGACGACTCTCCTCAGGATGATAACCGGTGAGGAAAGACCTGACGAAGGCGTTATCAGTATCCCCAATAATTACATGGTCGGCTATCTCTCACAGCACCTTGTGTTCAGCGAAGATTCAGTCCTGAGAGAAGCCTGTCTCGGTCTTAAAGCCTCTGATGACGGCAGGGATGAATCTTATAAGGCAGAGACCATCCTGATGGGCCTCGGGTTTTCGATGGAGGATCTTTTGCGTCATCCCCTTGACCTGTCCGGAGGCTTTCATGTCCGTTTGAATCTTGCAAAGCTGCTCGTCTCTGAACCAGACCTGCTTCTGCTTGATGAACCTACCAACTACCTTGACATCGTCTCGATACGATGGCTCACAAGGTTCCTGAAGGCCTGGAGCGGGGAACTTATCCTGATCACCCATGACAGGGAGTTTATGGACAGCGTAACCACCCATACCATGGGTATACACCGTAACAAGATACGGAAGATAGCGGGACCCACCCATAAGCTCTACCAGCAGATACTCATGGAAGAGGAAGTCTACGAACAGACGAGGATGAATGAAGACAAGAAACGAAAGGAAACAGAGCAGTTCATAAACAGGTTCAGGGCACAGGCGACCAGGGCGCGGGCGGTTCAGTCAAAGATAAAGGCCCTCCAGAAAAAGGAGAGGCTTGAAAAGATGTCCGGGATAAAAGACCTTGAATTCGAATTTATCCCGTCACCATTTACAGGAAAATGGCTGATCGAGGCAAAAGACATCTCTTTTTCCTTTGAGCCGGAAGGTCCCAGGCTTATAGACGGTCTGAATCTGACCATCGGCAAAAAGGACAGGATTGCTGTCATCGGGAAAAACGGGAAAGGCAAGACAACTCTGCTGAACCTGCTTGCCGCTGAGCTGCAACCACTCAATGGTTCAGTGGCCCACCATGTTCACTTAAAACTTGCCTATTTCGGCCAGACAAATATCCAGCGGCTCACTGCTGAAAATACAGTCGAAAAAGAGATATTGGATTCACTACCGGATTACAGCAGAAACGCTGCCCGGAACATCTGCGGCATCATGATGTTCGAAGGTAACACTGCGCTTAAGAAAGTGAAAGTGCTTTCCGGAGGGGAGAAAAGCAGGGTGCTTTTAGGCAAACTTATTGTCAGCCCTGCCAATCTGTTATTGCTGGACGAGCCCACCAACCACCTTGATATGGAATCAGTGGACTCTCTGCTTGCGGCAATAGACGCATTTTCAGGCGCTGTTGTAATCGTAACGCACAGCGAAATGATTCTGAATGCAGTTGCCACACGGCTTATTGTTTTCGATGACGACAGCGTGAAGGTTTTTGAGGGCACATACCAGGACTTTCTCGAAAGAAGCGGCTGGAAAGACGAGGCAGAGGCCACTGTCCCCAACAGGCAGAATTC
>JBAQLU010000002.1:0-8251 GCA_049302065.1 Thermodesulfovibrionales bacterium | reverse complement strand
AGGGTGATGATGTCATTCTTTGCCAGATAACCAGCAAGATCGTCCAGGACATGTACTCTCTTCCCATTGACGACAGCGATTTTGAGACCGGTAGTCTCAAGCAGCCGAGTAATATAAGACCGAATCGACTCTTTACTGCTGACAGCCATACTGTTCTGTACCGGGTTGGCAACCTGAAGCAGGGGAAAATCACTGAAGTCATCGCCAAGGTTATAGATATAGTTCGAGGAAAACCATAAGAGTCTGTCCCTTGCATATGTAAAGAGAGCAGGCCGCAAAAATCTCAACAGTTCGGTTAAGCTTCAATCTGAAGTTGCATTAGAGACGAGATGAAATAGGATTTCCGTATTGTTGCAATTGCAGATTGAAGTGTGAAGAACTAAGCCGCTACGCACCCTATGGCGATTCAATCCACCTTCTCTGTTTTTTCCCTCCCTGGCGGGTTCAAGTTTGCAACTTGAACCCTTTGTTTTGATACAATATAGCCCATAATGCCATCCGTAAGGATTTCAAAGGAACTCACCTCATGCATCTATTATCTTACCTTTACTGTGAGAAACTGGTATTACATATTTGATAGACACAACAGATTCCAAATTCTCGCCGACTAATTAAAACACTGTCAGAAATATAAGGGAGTCAAAATATACGCTTACGTTTTCATGATTAATCATCTCCATGTAATTGCATCCGGCAATGATATGATCGGATTTGTCAGAGACTTTAAAAAATACACATCAAAAGAGATACAAAATAACATTATTGCAACAGAACCAGGGGGTATTAAACCTTTTTGATCTCGGGAATGGCAGATACGAATTCTGGTCAAGGACAAATATGCCGAAGATGATTGAAAATGAGGAATATCTTATTCAAAAAATAAATTATATCCATGAAAATCCAGTTCGCAGGCAATATGTGAAAAAACCAGAAGACTGGATATGGTCATCTGCCAACCCAGATAGCGATATTATCATTGAATCAGTGGTTTTATGGAATGCAAAAAATTACCCAAAACATCAAATTGCCGGAAATATCTTGACATCGATCGAAGCCTTGTTATAAAGTACTTTTAGTAATCGAGCCACGAAGGCTTAAGAGATGACCGGCAGGTCATAACAGCTTTCGGGGCTTTTTTATTTTCGACGGGAAAGACTGTATAGAAAGTGCATTATTATTGGATGAAGATCCAAAATTAAGCCCTGAAGGGCAGAAGCAAAAAAAAGAACATTTAAAGAACATTTTAGAAAAAGCCATGAAGGCATTTCACCCGAAGGTGATCTTTCATGGCTTTTTTATTTTGGAGGATTTATGGAACAACTGAAGAAACTAAAAAGATTGCTCAATTACTGGAGAGAACATAACAATGAGCACGCAAAGATTTACATGGACTGGGCGGTAAAGGTTTCTTCTGCCGGTAATGAAGAATTGTCAAGGATGCTCGTAAGGCTTTATATGGAGCAAAAAAGATTGAATAGACGCTTTGAAGAAGCCAAAAGGATGATTGTTTAAGCTTTGCAATTGAGAACTCATAAAACAAACCGGCTTTAGCCTTAAAAACAGGAGGATTTATTATGTGTGGAAAACATGGACACAAGCATTCGCACTCTCATGGGCATTCGCATAAGCACACGCATGTGCATACTCAGGAGGAGAAAAAAGAAAGCCACGAGCATGCTCATACGCACGAGCATGAACACGAGCACCAGCATCTTCACGAACATGAGGACAAAGGCACATCCGGCGTGCATGAACATGAGAAAAGCAAACACGGCCCCCATGAGCATAAGCATCCCGAACATGAAAAAGAAATCCATAAACACAAAGAGAAGAATTAAACGCATTTTCCTCTGGACACTTGCTAACCCTCCTGAGGATAGAGGGTGCGGGAGCCATACCCGCACCCTGCTTTTTCATTCATCGCAGGTATTTTGAGAAATGATAACGCAAAAGAATACAAACGTAGAAATGAACACACACGGATTGGGATACACGCATGAGCAGCGTTACGGGCTGATAACGTCACTCTCGATACATTCGATCGTCTTTATACTATGTTTTGCGCTCTCTATTCACAAAAGCAGTAATGATGTCAAAACGTATTATATCCAGTTCGCACAGATGGGGGAAGAAACTGTTCAGGCGCCTCAGCCCGCCAGAGAGATAAAGAGGCCAAAAGTTGCTGAGCCGGGGGAAAAAGTAGAGAGAGAGGAAATACCGGTGATAAAGGAAACTCCTGTTGAAGCGCATGAAGCGGTCATCAGGGATAACACGGTTGAAACCCCTGACGTAGTAAAAGTGGCAAGCACCCCTGATCCCGCGCCTCAACCACCGGCAACTCAGCACCAGGTTGACGAAAGCACGGTCAGCAATGCAGCATATGCTGCGCCATCCGGCACATCTGCAGTTATCGAGACAGAATTCGGTTCCAGCGGCGCTCCCGCATTTTTGAAAAGGCAAATGCCTACATATCCACTAATGGCGAAAAAACTCAGCAAACAGGGCAAGGTTGTTTTACGGCTGTTCATAAACGAAAAAGGGAGACTTCTCAATGTCGAAGTAGTCGAACCGGCAGGATATGGCTTTACAGAGTCTGCTGTGGAAGCGGTAAAGATGTCGATCTTTTCCCCTGCGCGTGAAAAAGGGGTAAGCGTTGCTTCAAAAGCTTTGCTCACCATTCGTTTTGTTCTGAAAAAGGTCTGATACTAAAAAGGGAGATATATTTATGGAATGGCTTTCAGCAGCAGTTGATTACGGGATTATCGGCCTCCTGATAGTTATGAGTATCATTGCAGTCTCAATAGCGGTAGAGAGACTGCTTGTATACCGTAACATCAGGCTGGGTGACTTCGATGATAAAAAATCCCTTGAAATAGAGCTCACAAAGAAACTGTACATCATAGCGACCATCGGAAGCAATGCGCCATACATAGGGCTGCTCGGCACTGTGCTTGGCATCATGCTTACGTTTTATACCATGGGTAAGGAAGGAATGATGGATACCGGCAAGATAATGACCGGACTTGCCCTTGCACTGAAGGCCACTGCGATAGGACTTGTTGTAGCTATCCCCTCTATTACTTTTTATAACTTCCTCCTGAGGAAGGTGAAAGTGCTGATTGTTCAATGGGAGACTGCAAATGGAAGAAAAAGAATTTAACTACATAAATGTTATCCCGCTCGTGGATGTGATGCTCGTACTGCTCACGATCGTCCTCACCACATCAACATTTATCGCCTCAGGAATGATAAACGTATCATTGCCGAAGGCATCTGCTGAACATAAGGAGATTCTGAAAAATCAGACCATATCCATACATAAAGATGGAACGGTCTATTTCAATGCCTCTCAGATGACGCTTGATGAATTGAGAGAAAAAGTAACCATTCTGGACAGAGAAACGCCGTTGGTTATCCGTGCAGATAAGGATATCAGGCTTCAGGTATTTGTGGATGTGCTGGACATCATCAATAACCTGGGATTCAGGAGAGTCGCGATACAGACAGAAAAGGGAGGTGATAGTAACATATAAAATTATATGACATTCTGTAGTAACAGGGGCAGGGATGACCTTTGGGGGGACACCCTGCCCCGTAGAGGAAACGCTACGAAATACAACGCCCTCTTTTTTTGTTTTAACAGAGAAGGGGGTGATAAGAAAGAAGGAGGTTTGAATGAGAGATGTTCTGAAGATTATTGTGAGTGCCTTTTTGGTTTTATTGATTTCTATCTCATCAGCAATGGCAGAAGAAATAGAGAAAAAAGATATTGAGAAAAAGACAAAAGAGAAAGAAGCACAACTTGAGGAAATCGTCGTTACCGTTACAGGAAAGATCGTAGACGAAGCCACCGTTAATATGCCTGCTGTAGTGGAATCGCTGACCACTGAAGGTATCGAGCGGATCAATGTTGTCGACACATCAGACGTCTTCAAGTACATGCCCGGCTCCTACCTGCGGAAACTCTATCCGGGCTCTACCAACAGGCCCCTTATCATCCGGGGAAACGCTTCATTTATGACAGCAAGAACCATGGTGCTTATGGATGGTATCCAGATCAGCGATTTCCTGGCCGCGGGGAACAGTAACGCACCTAAATGGCAGATGGTCGCTCCACAGGAAATCGAGCAGGTTGATGTGATTTATGGCCCATATTCCGCTGCGTTCAGTGGCAATTCACTTTCCGGGACAGCCTTGATCACTACTCACTTTCCGCAGAAGAGAGAGATCCAGGCAGATGCTCACTACTTCTATCAGAACTTCCGCGAATATAATACAGACTTGGACATCAATGGATATACAGCGTTTGGGTCATATGGAGATAAGTTGGGACGCCTCTCTTTGATGGTATGGTATGACCGGCTTCAAACTGATGTGCAACCAATCAGCTTTATAACTAAGCAGGCATCTGCCGGAGGCACACCCACGGGGAATCCGGTCGCAGGGTGGGATGCAGATAAGGATCCACAAGGGAATAAAAGATTCATTCTGGGGTCTGCCGGAAAACAGGACCTGACCAATACCACCTTTAAAGTCAAGCTGGCATATGATCTGACTACTGAGTCACAGATTCGTTTTATCTGGGCCTTTTGGGATAATGAGCAGAACTACGACTCCCCCGAGACCTATTTGCGGGATGCCCAGGGAAAACCGGTCTACTCTGGTAAGGTGGACATCGACGGTGTGGGCTATAATCTGAGCGCTAACACATTTACCTATCAAAAGATTGAAAAGCAGGATTTACTGTATGCTCTTACCTATTCTCTAAATGCATCCAACGGAGTGAAGGTATCGGGTGTATTAAGTTACTACGACATATATAAGGATCTTACCCGTCAATCAGGCACTGCTCCTCCGGAATCGGAGAGCAGTGGAGCGGGTAAGGTTACGGACAACGACAGCGGCTGGTACACGGCTGATCTGAAAGCCTTTTATGAAGTCAAATGGTCAGGGATACATACCGTGGGGGCCGGCTACCACTTCGATCATTATTTTACGGACACAGAGACTTGGAATGCATCAAACTGGGGAAATGACAACAGGACGAGCCTGAGCCTGGGGTCTGAAGGAAAAACTCAAACGAATGCCCTGTTCGTCGAAGACACGTGGGACATTAATAATCAGTGGTCCGTGTATCTGGGAGGCAGGTATGAATGGTGGAATGGATTCGACGGAGCCAAATCAACCGATGGTTCTTCAGGACGAATTACCGCGGGACTGGATGACAAAAGCGAAAGCGGATTTTCGCCGAAATTCTCAACGACCTTCAGGCCCTCAGACAATTGGAGACTCCGTTTCTCCCTTGCCATGGCCAACCGATATCCTACAGTGGGAGAACTCTATTATGGGGGGCTTAATGCCCAAGGGGTTATCAATAACGCCAATCCTGATTTAAAACCTGAGAAGATCTTCGCCGAAGATTTTACAATCACCAGGACTATAGGCAGCGACGGTGAGGCCCGTTTGACTTTCTTTCAGGATGATGTGCAGGACGCCATTAATAGTCAGACTAATACCTACACCAATGTGACTAACTATCAGAACGTTGATGAGGTAAGAACCAGGGGAATTGAGATCGCCGTGAACAAACGCAAATTCCTGATAGACGGACTCGGTATCTTCACGAACCTGGCATGGACTGAAGCCGAAATTCTTAGGAATGACAATGTTCCGGCAAGCGTCGGCAAGACCTTTCCACGGGTGCCGAAATGGCGCGCAAAATGCGTCCTGGATTATGCTCCTTCTGAGCGCTGGTTCGTAACATTGGCCGGGCACTACGCGAGCAAGCAGTTCACAAATCTCGACAATAGCGATGACAGGGGTGGATATGGGGGGATTGATGAATTCCTGGTTTTCGATACCAAGTTTTCATACAGCTTCCAGAAAAACCTGACGGCTACGGTCGGCATTGACAACATCACCGATGAACTCTATCACGTGTCACATCCCTATCCCAGGAGAACGTATTATGCCAACCTGAAATATACGTTTTGAGGGATGACTTGGCAGGAGAATATTGGCGCCTAACAATTAAAATTTAGAAAGGATGAACTACTATGAAAATACACAGACATAAATTCTCTATGAGCATCTTTTTAGTATTTGTTTGTTTCCTTATGAATTCCAGTCTGGCAGTTGCTCATGACCTGTGGCTTAATGTCGATAACCATTATCCGGAGCCAGGAAGCAAAACCACAGTAAAGGTAGTATTCGGTCACAATTACCCATATTACGACATTCTGATCAGCAGAGGGAACCTGGCAGAGTTTTCTTATCTTGGCCCTGACGGACAAAAGAGGGAGATCACAAAGACCTGGGAAGATAAAACGGGAGAGAGGTCAGGCGCTTTAGTTGGAGAGATTACTCCCGACCAAAAAGGTTCATATGTAGTTACCGCTTCCCGGAAGAGAACTGGAGATAAACAAAATGTAGCATCTGAAAAGTATGCCAAATCAATTATCTCCGTTGGTGAAGGGACCAAGAATATCAGCAGCTCCTTTGGCCATCGGATTGAGATTATTCCTTTGAAAAATCCGCAGGAGATAAAAGCCGGTGAATCACTTCCTATTAAGATTCTTTTTGAAGGAAAACCTTTATCCACATATTTGTATGCTACCTATGCAGGCTATTATTCTGAAGATGAACCGTTCCCGCTGTTTACGAAAAGCAATGAAGAGGGAGTTGCCTATATAAAGATCAGTCAGCCCGGCGTATGGATGTTCGTATGCAATCATAAAGTAGACTTCTCCGCATCGCTCACCTTTAAAGTAGCTGGAGAGCCTCAATAAAGACCACGGAGGGATCAAAGCATGAAACAGAAATTTTTTTCAGCCATCGTTTTTGTCTTGCTGTTCACTCAGGCAGCCTTTGCCCATCATCTCTGGATCGAAAAAGAAGGAAATGTATTTAAAGTATTATGGGGCCATCCACCGGAGATAAACCCTTATGACCCTGAAAAGTTGAAAGAGGTAAAGGCTTTTGACAATATGGGGAAAGAGACAGTAGTAGAAAGAAAAAATGACAAGGAAATGGTTTATATATCATCAAAGGCTGATATTTCGATGATTGTTGTTTCCTTGGAAGGCGGTTATCTTGTCACCACACCTGATGGAAAAAAGAGGCTCACAAAGAGAGAGGCTGCCAAGGCAGGTCTTCAGGTAGTAGACTCAGTTTATTCTTCACAATTTGCCAAGGGTTTATTTGCCTACAGCAACAGCATAGCAAAGCCTTCAGGATTAAGGTTCGAGATTGTGCCACTAAAGAATCCCTATAAATTAAAACCGAACGAGATTCTACCTGTCAGGATATACTTTGACGGGAAACCCCTTGAAGGAGCAACAGTCGAAGCAGGCAACCACGCAGAGGCGGGCAAGGCGGATAAAGAAGGCCATTTCAGTGTAAAAGTATCGGACAAAGGCATGTGCATTATTTTAGCGAAACACAGGATTCCTGCAAAAGATAATCCTGATGCTGATTTCTTGTCCTATACCACAGTTCTCATCTTTGAGGTGAAATGATGGCAAGATGTCTTTTGATGGCACTGCTTCTGCTCCTGATGTATTCAGGGGCGGAAGCCCATTCCGTCCATTATCAGGTCGAAAACAAGGGCATCAGCGTGAGGGTGTTCTATGCAGAGGATGATCCGGCGAGCTATTCTTCCTATGAGATTTTCGGGCCGGAAGGCAATATCCCCCACCAGAAAGGGAGGACGGATAAGAATGGTTTCGTCTCATTCCTTCCCGACAGGAAAGGGAAATGGGTCATAAAGGTCTATGGCGAATCAGAACACGGGATGCATGGCGCTCAGGTTGTGGTGGATGTCAACGAAAATCTCTTTATGGATTCCTTCAAGAAACCTTTGGTTGCAAAGTATACAAAGGCTTTTGTAGGTATCAGCATCTTGCTTGCCTTGTTTGGCGTATGGGCACTTTTAAAAACATGGAAGAAAACAAGGAGGGACGAAGAAAGCATAACTCCCGGTAATAAGTGAGTGATAAAAACCATAGTGTTTAAGAGCCTGATAAAAAAGAGGATTTATTATATGTGGAACACACGAACATAAGCATCCCGGACACAGAATATCTTCATCCTTTCGCTCGGCGCCTTCACGATATCACTTCTCCCTTCCATAGCATTTTCAGAAAATCACGCCACGGCAAAATACGAATATCCTCATGCATCCGAGGAGCGCGTTCGTTGCAGACGACAAACGCTCTTGCGGGACGATACTCCTGGATAAACGACTTGAGTG
>JBAQLU010000001.1:0-8046 GCA_049302065.1 Thermodesulfovibrionales bacterium | reverse complement strand
GGGGATTAAGGGGAGGGTGTTGAAAACATTTTCATCAAACACCCCCACCCTAACCCTCCCCCCTCAAGGGGGAGGGAATAATTGGGAACCCCGAAGCTGAGCTTCGAGGAATTCTTTTGATTAAATAGCGGTATGTTTTATCAATCAGCAGGCAATTCATTGACGTATTTTACAACAAGGTCGCCGACCTCTGTTGTGCCATAGCCCATTTTGCCTGCTGCAAGACTCTTGAGATGCTTACCGGTCACCTCTATAACTGCCTTTTCTATAAGCTTGCCTGCTTTATCTTCTCCAAGTTGCTCGAGCATCATGCCTCCTGCACAGATCGCAGCCAGAGGGTTTACAACATTCTGTCCTGTATACTTTGGTGCAGAACCGCCGATAGGTTCAAACATCGAGACCCCCTGGGGGTTGATGTTTCCGCCGGCAGCAATGCCCATACCGCCCTGTATCATAGCTCCCAAATCGGTAATGATATCCCCAAACATATTGTCAGTGACAATGACATCAAACCATTCCGGGTTCTTTACGAACCACATGGTTGTTGCATCAACGTGTGCGTAATCGACTTTTATATCAGGATATTCCTTTGCCACTTCATAGAATGTTCTTTCCCAGAGGTCAAATGCAAATGTAAGCACATTGGTCTTTCCGCAGAGGGTCAGTTTTTTGTTCTTGTTTCTCTTTTTGCAATATTCGAATGCAAAACGGACACAACGCTCAACACCTTTTCTCGTATTGATAGAATCCTGTATCGCTACCTCATCAGGAGTTCCTTTCTTCAGTACCCCTCCTGCACCTGCATACAACCCTTCTGTATTTTCCCTTACGACAACAAAGTCTATATCCTCCGGTCTCTTATTTTTTAACGGGCATTCAACTCCGGGATAGAGTTTGACCGGCCTTAAATTTATATACTGATCCAGCTCGAATCTTAACCTCAGGAGAATTCCTTTCTCGAGTATTCCGGGCTTTACATCAGGATGACCTATTGCACCGAGATAGATTGAATCATATCTGCTTAATTCCCCGATCGCACCGTCAGGAAGGACTTCACCTGTCTTTAAATAATGCTGGCCTCCAAAATCATAATAAGTAAAATTGAACCTGATTCCGAATCTTGCTGATATAACATCCAAGACCTTAATGCCTTCTCTGATAACCTCCGGCCCTGTTCCATCTCCGGGTATGACTGCAATATTGTATGATTTCATAGAATTATCTCCTGATAGAAAAATGATTCCGGTCAAGCCGGAATGACAATAAACAATAATACTGCTATTTTGCTCTTTGCTCTATGCTCTTTGCTCTATGCTCTTTGCTTCAAGCTTTTGTTTCGTCCACTCAATCAGTCCCCCTGCGTCAATCAACTGCTGCATGAACGAAGGGATCGGATTAGCAGTATATTCTTCCTGTGTTGTTAAATTCTTAATAACACCTTTATCAGCATCTATCTCTATCTCATCGGCCTCTTTTATCTTCTCCGATGCTTCAGGAGATTCGAAAATAGGAAGCCCGATATTAAATGCATTCCTGTAGAAGATCCTTGCAAAACTCTTTGCGATAACCGCATGGATTCCGGATGCTTTTATTGCAATCGGCGCATGTTCTCTTGATGAACCACAGCCGAAGTTTTTGCCGGCAACTATAAAATCGCCTGCCTTGATCTTGCCTGAGAAATCTCTGTCTGCGTCCTCCATCACATGCTTTGCAAGTTCTTTCGGATCATGAGTATTCAGATACCTGGCAGGTATGATAGCATCAGTATCTATGTCATTGCCGAATCTCCAGACTCTTCCCCTAATCAGCATTTCCCCTCCATTTTTTGTAAACTAAGATATTAGACAGATGATTATTATAGGCAATTTATTGATTGATAAACAAGTCGGGAGCCCATCGTTAGTGTAAAATAAAATAAATGGGGAAATTACTCGAAATCTATCAAAGACTGTTTCATGCCTTCGGCCCTCAGCACTGGTGGCCAGGAGATAGTCCATTTGAGATCGCAGTCGGCGCGATCCTCACACAGAACACAAACTGGGGGAATGTGGAAAAGGCAATACACAACCTTAAAAAACAGAATGCCCTTGCAGTCAAAACGATTCATGATATGCCTCTTCAGAAACTTGCTGAACTGATAAAGCCGGCAGGATACTTTAATGTTAAGGCTAAGAGGCTCAAGAATTTTATCCATTTCCTTATGAATAAATATCACGGAAGCATGAAAAGGACTGGAGACGAGGACATGCAGGTCATTAGAAATAATCTATTGGATGTAAACGGCATAGGGCCTGAAACTGCAGATTCAATCCTCCTGTATGCCCTTGGAAAACCTTTATTTGTCATTGATGCATATACAAAAAGGGTTCTGTCAAGACATGGAATTATGGGAGATGAAAAGTCTTATGATAATTTTCAGGAGCTTTTTCACTCATCGCTGAAAAAAAATGTAAGATTATTCAATGAATATCATGCGCTTTTTGTGAAAGTCGGGAAAACGTACTGCAAACGAAAAAAACCACTTTGTGAAGAATGTCCATTAAATAATTTATGATGGATAAATTCAAACTCATTACCAGCTTTTCCCCAAAAGGGGATCAGCCGAAGGCTATAAAAGAACTATCGAAAGGTATAGAAAAAGGACTGAAGCATCAGGTGCTTCTGGGCGTTACCGGTTCCGGCAAAACCTTCACTATTGCAAATGTCATCGAAAATATAAACCGGCCAACCCTTGTGATCGCTCACAATAAGACCCTCGCAGCCCAGCTCTATGGAGAATTCAAAGAACTGTTCCCGGAGAATGCTGTGGAATTCTTTGTGAGCTACTATGATTATTATCAGCCTGAGGCATATATTCCAACGACAGACACATATATTGATAAAGACGCATTAATAAATGACGATATAGACAGGATGAGACACTCAGCAACAATGGCGGTGCTCGAAAGAAGAGACACCATTGTTGTTGCCTCTGTCTCATGTATTTATGGTATAGGCTCTCCACAGGACTACATGGACATGCATCTGGTTGTTGAGGAAGGGATGCGCACAGAGCGTGATGAGATCCTGAGGAAATTTATCGAAATGCAGTATGCCCGTTCAGATAAAGAATTCAAAAGGGGTACTTTCAGGGTCAGAGGCGATATTGTAGAGATCCATCCATCTTTTTCGTCTGATAAAGGGATACGCATAGAATTCTTTGGAGATGATATTGACGCTCTGCATGAGTTTGATCCCTTAACAGGTGAAAGGATAAGGAGGCTTGATAAAATCGCCATTTTTCCGAACAGCCACTGGATAACTCCAAAAGAAAGGCTTGAGCCCGCCCTCAAGAGCATAGAAAAAGAAATGGCTGAAAGGATTGAATACTTCCTTCAGGAAGGGAAGCTTCTTGAAGCACAGAGGATTGAACAGAGGACGCGTTTTGATCTGGAAATGCTAAAAGAATTCGGCTACTGCCACGGTATAGAAAATTACTCGAGACATCTTAGCGGAAGGGCTGCCGGGGAAGCATCGTATTCTCTGATAGATTATTTCCCTGAAGACTTTCTTATCGTTATCGATGAGTCACATGCAACCGTACCGCAGATCGGCGGGATGTTTGAGGGTGACCGCTCAAGAAAACAGACCCTCGTTAACTACGGATTCAGGCTGCCTTCTGCTTTAGACAACAGACCACTGAAATTTACTGAATTTGAGCATCGGGTTAATCAGGCGATTTATGTCTCTGCAACACCAAGACCGTATGAACTCGAAAAATCAAAGGGGCGTGTTGTTGAACAGATAATCAGGCCAACAGGTCTTATAGATCCGGCATTGATTATACGTCCCATCTCCGGACAGGTAGACGATCTTTTTAAAGAGATAAAAATACGGGCTGAGAAAAGTGAAAGGGTACTTGTTACAACCCTCACAAAGAAGATGGCAGAAGACCTGACCGATCACTATATTAATCTCGATGTAAGGGCCCGGTATTTACATTCAGATATCGACACACTCGAGAGGGTTCAGATATTAAGAGACCTCAGACTCGGAAACTTTGATGTACTGGTCGGAGTCAATCTTTTGCGCGAAGGACTCGACCTGCCGGAGGTCTCACTCGTTGCAATCCTTGATGCTGATAAAGAGGGTTTCCTCCGCTCGGAGCGTTCATTGATTCAGACATCCGGACGTGCTGCAAGAAATATTAACGGGAAAGTTATTCTCTATGCCGACACCATTACAGGATCAATGCAGCGGGCGTTGCAGGAAACAGACCGCAGGAGAAAGATACAGGAAGATTACAATAAAAAAATGCGGATTACACCGGAAACGGTCAAGTCCAACATCAAGGATATCCTTGCTTCCATTTATGAGGCTGATTACTGGACAGTGCCTGTTGCAGCAGAGGAAAAGGCAGACTATGGATATGATGAGGAGACAGTAAAGAGGCTCGATGCTGAGATGAAAGAGGCGGCAAAAAATCTTGAGTTTGAAAGAGCTGCAAAGATAAGGGATAAGATCAAAGAGATCAAAAACAGGATGATCGAAGTTGGCATAAAAGCTTAATATATGTTAAGCTTTAGCTTAATGACATTTATCAAAATTCTGTTATAAATTTTATAACGTCCCATTATGAGAGATTTGTTGGACTTTAGCAATTACAGCTTTTGCTTTATTGATCCTCTCGAAATAAGGATAACAATCAGATAGTGACAAAAACAACGAATGAGGGTATCAAATCATTTTTTTATAAAATTATCGATATTCTGACATTTACCAACCTCCCGATCCGTAAAAAATTCATCCTCTTTTCAGCCGGTACTCTTTTCTGGATAGTGGTTACTTCCGCTATTGGTTTTATCATGCTGTTTCGTTTAAGCACAGAATCCAAGAAATTAGTCGATATCATTGAACCTCAACAGAAAGTCCTGAACAGCGTTATCAGGCAATTAGCAGAAGCTAGCATGACTGTTCATCAGATATTTATCATTGAAAACATGGACGCAATGCAAAATAATTTTCATAAAGCTAAACTTAGCATTGAGGAATGCCATTCGTATCTCATTCTGCTCCGTACGGGAGGCTTTATAAGAGAATATTCTCAATCAGGAAATCAGTTCAATATCGAATTCTATGTTAGCCCTGTCACTGGGTCTGAGAAGAAAGCTTCAATAGAAGACGTTATTGCCAAGATTGTAAAACTGGAAAATCTCCTCTCCGAGATAACCTATGCAAAAGAAAGCAACATGATAAATCCCGTTACATTAAGGGGAAAACTGTCTGAATATGATACCCTTACGCAAAGCATTCTTATGACACTGAACAAATCTGCGGTAAGCTTAAGTCAGGAAGGGGGAAACATATCGGATATTATCAAAAGGGGTTTTAAAACTGCCTTGATACTCATTATTCTAACCTTTTTCTTCGGAGCTTCACTTTCGATCATTTTTGGGGTTCTTATCTCGCTCAACCTGGTAAAACCCATCAATGCAATTGTTTCGAATTTCAGATCGTTCACTTCGAAAAAGGACGTTGTAAAAAAAATCAACGTAACATCAAAAGATGAAATCGGGATACTCGCCGCTGAATATAATAACTTCATAACCATGATTGAGGCTATGACCTCTTTTAAGAAGATTATCGAAGAAGACGAAACAGTTGACGATGTCTACCTCCGTCTTGGAACCATTTTAACTAATGAATTAGGTCTTCACAACTTTACCATTTATGAAATTTCTACTTACAAAAATACGATCAAACCGATATACCCTCCCGATCCTGTAGAATCTGATCTCTACTGCGATATGGATGTGCTTCTAAATTGCGATTTATGCAGGGTTAAAAGAACGGGTCATATTATTTCTTCCAAAGAACATAAAGATATTTGTAAATTTTTCAGAAGGGAAAAAGGAGATGTCCATATCTGCATCCCGATTTTTATCTCCGGCAAGGTGGGAGGCGTCGTCCAATTTGTCTTTAGCAAGGATGAAGCTTCATTACCTGAACTTAAGGAGAAGATAAATAAGACCAGGCAGTATATAACAGAAGCCCAACCTGTCCTGGAGTCTAAAAGGATTATGAGGGCCTTCAAGGAATCCTCCATTAAAGATGCATTAACTGGCCTTTACAACAGAAGATTCCTTGAGGAAACCTCTGAATCCTTAGTTGCCGGAATCCAGAGGAGGAATACCACCCTCGGCTTTCTGATGTGCGATCTCGACTTCTTTAAAGAGGTAAACGATAAATACGGACATGACATCGGAGATGCGGTATTGAAAGAAACGTCAAATATTATAAAAAAGGGTGTCCGGAATGCGGACCTTGCCATACGTTTCGGCGGCGAAGAATTTCTGGTATTGCTGGTGGATGTTCAGCCCGGCGCCGCCCTCGAGATCAGCAATAAAATCAGAGCGGCCATGGAACAAACAAAGATCACTATAACCGGGGGCGTCATCAACAAGACAATCAGCATAGGCATCAGCGAATTCCCTCAAGACACGCAAAGCTTCTGGGAAGCCATCAAATTTGCGGATGTTGCACTTTATAAGGCAAAAGAAACCGGCAGAAACAGGGTAGTCAGATTCTCTTCTGAGATGTGGACTGAAGAAAGATATTAATCCTTCCTTAAAATAATTTGCAGCTACATCTCGTGATGAATGCTTTATTATATAGAGTATGAAAGTCCTTCTCATAAACCCGAACAGATACAAATCGCCCCCCGTACCACCGATAGGGCTCGAATATATCGCTGCCTCGCTCGAAGAGAAGGGACATGTAACCGAGATCCTCGACCTCTGTTTTTCTGATGAAATATATCGGGACATAGATGATACGGTTACCTCTTTCGGGCCTGATACCGTGGGGATAACGGTGAGGAATGTGGACACAGTCCTTTATCACACCAATGAATTTTTCCTTAATGAGATTAGAGATGTTGTAAACCAGATAAAAGCCAGGCACGGGCTTAGGGTAATCACAGGCGGAACCGGTGTTTCAGCTAATCCCGATGGCATTCTTGAATACCTGAATGCTGATTGCGCCATAGCGGGGCCTGCGGAAGATACTATTCACGAAGTCTTAAAAGACTTTCAGGATTTCGATCACAAACAAAAGGTCTATTATGGAAAATATACAGGCAACTCCTGCCCACGGAGACCTCTGAAGATAGACTATAAAAAATATTCTGATTCCGGAGGGTTAATAGGCTTTGAAACACATAAGGGATGCAGCTCTTCATGCGTTTACTGTCTTGAAGCAAACTCAAGGGTATCATTCAAAAATATCCCGGACGTCCTTGAAGAGATAAAAAGTTTTGCAGACATCGGATACGATCGCTTTCATCTCTGTGATCCGGAATTCAATGAGAATCTTGAATATGCAGCCGATTTCTGTACTGCCCTTAAAAAAACAGGAATGGGCATTAAATGGGCTGTTTACATGAAGCCTGTTAATTTCAATAAAAATCTATTCCGGTTATTAAAAGAGGCCGGCGTCTACCTTATAACTCTTTCTATGGATTCCTGGAAGAAGTGTGACCTCTACTGGTCAGATTATGAAAAATTCGTCTTTGGCGCTAAGGCATATGGCATAAAAATAGCAGTAGATTTTCTCACGGGATTCCCCCATGAGAAAGATGACAGCATATTAGAGCATCTTGATCTCCTCAGAAGACCTCTCCCCGATACTGTAGGGGTAAACACATATATAAGATTATATAAATCACTTGCGATAACAACCATTATTCTTAATGACACAATATTGAGAGATAATCTTTTAGGTAATACTGATGACCGGACATTTATAACACCTGTATTTTATAATCAAATTGATACTGATAAACTCAACCGGCTGATACAGGGGGATCAACTATTCAGGATAGAAGGACTGGAAAAAGGAGTTAATTACACCAGAGTATAGACTCCAAAATAATTTATTCCTGTAACAGCAAAGTGATAATGTCCTATTAGAGCAAAATGAAAATGTCCTGATTGTAAAGTGCTATACTGCCGATTTTCAGAAGGAGGCAGGATGGCAGGAAAGGACATTATCATAATGAAGCAGAAA